>JADGQA010000345.1 GCA_017882185.1 Bacteroidota bacterium | reverse complement strand
AAGCGAATGAGTCGGGAATTCAGGAGAAGTGCTGCTGCGAGCGAAACTGCGACGGAGAGGGGCCCGCCCGCGATGACGAAATAGAATGTATTCCGGAGCGCCGTCCAGAAGAGCGGATCGACAAAGAGGTTTCTATAGTTGTCGAAGCCGATGAATCTCAAATATTGGAGATTGCCGAGAGAATAAATGTCGAAGTCCGTAAAGCTGATGATGAGCGACGCGATGATGGGCACGAAGAAGAATAACGTCAAAGCGATCAGCGCTGGTGCAAGAAACAAATAGACTGGCTTGATGAATGGCTGTTCTCGTTTCATCGGAGAAAGATCTATTGGGTCAGTTTTCCGTGCTCGTAGAGCCATTGCCGTTTTTCCAGCACACGGTCGACATCCTTATTCAACAAAGTCAATATTTCAGAATCCGTCATGTTCTTGGTTGCACCGTATTCCGCCGCGATCATGATCTTCGACGCGATTTGTTCCCATTCAGGGACCTTTGGCGTCGTTTTGAGATACTGCAGTTGGTGAAAAAAGGCAAGCATGTAAGGGTTGTTACTGAAGGAGGTATCATCCCACGCCCGTCGAACTGTCGGAAGATCTCCTGTGAAGTGATAAAAATCCAATTGCACACTGGTTCGCGAAAGATATTCGATCAACTTCCACGCGGCATCCTTTTCGCGCGACGATTTGACGACCACAAGGCTTGAACCACCCGCGAAGGAACTTCCGGGGTGTGTGCTATCAAGACCCGGCATCGGCGCAGTCATCCATTTATCCTGTATGTCAGAAGGCAGCCGCCGTTTGAACTCCCCGATGTTCCAGGGGCCTGTGATGTACATCGAAATGTACCCCTCTCCTATTCCCTGAAAAATGTTTTGGATCTCCATCCACGATAAGGGCGCGTAGCCTTTTTGATAGAAAGTGCGGAGAAATGCGAATGCCTTCCCGAATTCTTTACTGGTAAAATCCGCCTGTGTGTTGTGATTCTTCAGCAGAGATGCACCGGCTTCGAGACCGAACAATGCCAAAGGCTGCCATTCGTTTGTCGGAAGAAAAATGGCGTAGCGTTTCTCTCCGGAGTGGACGATCCGATCGGATGCCGTCAGCATATCAGACCACGATTTCGGCCCATCGGGGAAACCCGCCTTCGCAAGAATATCTTTTCGATAGAACAACAGCCTCGTGTCGCTGTACCACGGTATACCGAAAACGGTAGTATCGATCTTGTTCGTGTCCCAAATTCCAGGGAAGTAATTCGAGTCTGCGATTGTACTGGATCGTGCGATGCGGCCATTCAGAGCCTCGATTGCACCGAGAGACGACAGCTCGGGTATCCAGGTATTGCCAAGCTGACAAACATCGGGGAGAGAGTTGCCGGCGAATGCTGTGAGGAGTTTCTCGTGTGCGGCAGTCCAGGGAATCTGTTGAACGATGACGTTGATACTGGGATTTTCCCTCTTGAATTCCGGGAGCAGTCTCTGGACGTTTTCCCCTTCGTTCCCCAGAGCCCAGAATTTTATCGTAACTGCGTCGCCGACATCCTCTCGGCATGATTCAAGAGCCGATGCTCCAATAAGAACGACGAGTGCTACACAGAAGAGCGAAAAAATATTCGAGCAATTCTGCATGTTCATAATGCCAGCAAATTAAAAAGAAGCCTTTGTGCAACGGGATCTACCCGACGATCGTACAAGCCTTTACCACCTTGTTCTACTAATCTTCCGCGCACTTGTAACCGCGAGAGAATGATCCTTCCCCCGCCATAAGGGATTTCTGCAGCTGCCAGGACGTTGAGACCCAAGCCACAACGAGCCAGGATTTTATGTTGCGCAGAAGGGATGACATCGTGTTGCGAAACAACTTCGCCGCCAAATGCACCGTTGAACATCTTGAGCGCGTTCGGTGGAATGCCGTTCCACAGCTCATTCTTATTGTCCTCCGGAAAAACATAGGAATCATATCCTCCGCGATCTTCATCTACCCTCTTCGAGATCCTCAATGTCACACCTTCCAATACATCCACTTCGCACTCCCCTTCGATTCCGACTTCTGGTTCAATGAGTATCAATGTCGCCCCATCTGAAACTCGTAATGCAAGCCGATCTTTTGAGGGCTCGTATGCTCTTGTCCGAAGTGATTCTCCGTTCACCAGAAATGTGTGAGAGCGATCGAACAATTCAGCGTCCCAATCAACTGGCTGTATGTGACGCGATTGCAGGAATTCCCGGACTTCTCCGCCTGCATCAAGCAAGCAAACCCGTCTATTGCTCTGCCTGTCAGTCGGAACAATCTGTTCAAAAACCAATGCGGGTTTTTCGCTGAACGCCGCAAGAGCAGATGATTCTTTTCTGCGAATCTCCCCCCTGACACGGAATACACCTGCAGCACGGGGAAATTCAATCTCCACGGTTCGAACAGTGCTGCTTGAAGCCCCGATATGAATGTTTTCACATTTCTGCAAGACCCAATCGCCGTTCAAATCCACTATTCCCACTCTCAACTCTGCTTCGCAATCGCGCTGATAATCATTGAACGCGAAAATACGAAGCAATCGTTTCTCTGCGGCAACAAAATGCCGATCCCAAAGTTCAATACTGACGCCGAGAGGCGCGAATGCATTTCTTAATGCACCGAGAATCGGCTTGGTCTGAAGGTAAGAAATATCTTTCAAAAACCAATTCCCGGTGGGACCGTCACCATTACTGAGATA
>JADGQA010000344.1 GCA_017882185.1 Bacteroidota bacterium | reverse complement strand
GAGTTACCAGCCCGAAGAATTATTCGACAAGAACGGCAGGCTCATTCCGGAACTGGCTGAACTGGCGCCCAAGGGCGAGCGGCGAATGGGAGCGAACCCGCATGCCAATGGAGGCCTTCTTCTTAAAGAATTGAAAATGCCAGACTTCCGCGACTACGCGTTAAAGGTCTCGAAGCCCGGCGTCGTGAATGCCGAATCCACGCGCATCCAAGGTCAATTCATCCGCGATGTGCTCCAGCTCAACGCCGATGCACGCAACTTCCGCGTCTTCAGCCCGGACGAAACTACATCGAACCGTTGGAACGCCGTGTTTGAGGTGACGGACCGCTGCTCGACTGCGGACATCCTTCCCACGGACGACCACGTCAGCCCCGATGGCCGGGTGATGGAGATGTTGAGCGAGCACCAGTGCGAGGGTTGGCTCGAAGGTTACCTGCTGACCGGCCGCCACGGCTTTTTCTCATGTTACGAAGCGTTCATCCACATCATCGATTCGATGTTCAACCAGCACGCCAAGTGGCTCGAAGTGTCGAGCCATGTTCCGTGGCGGCGGCCAATTGCTTCCCTGAACTACCTGCTCTCGTCACATGTGTGGCGGCAGGACCACAATGGATTCAGCCACCAGGACCCGGGTTTCATTGACCACGTGATGAACAAGAAGGCAGACATCATCCGCGTGTATCTGCCTCCAGACGCCAACACCCTGCTGTCGGTCACTGACCATTGCTTACGAAGCCGAAATTATGTCAACGTCATTGTCGCGGGCAAACAGCCGGAACTGCAATGGCTGGACATGGATGCAGCCATCAAGCACTGCACAGCAGGGCTCGGTATCTGGGAATGGGCGAGCAACGACGAAGGCAGCGACCCCGATGTGGTGATGACTTGCTGCGGTGATGTACCCACGCTGGAAACGCTGGCTGCGGTCGAGATCCTGCGACAGCACTTCCCGGAACTGAAGATCCGTGTAATCAACGTAGTGGATCTGATGACACTCCAGCCGAAAAGTGAGCACCCTCACGGTCTGAGCGACAAGGACTTCGATGTCCTCTTCACCAAGGACAAGCCAATCATCTTCGCTTTTCACGGATATCCCTTGCTGATCCATGAGCTTACTTATCGCCGCACAAATCATGAAAACATGCACGTTCGCGGCTTCAAGGAAGAGGGCACCACGACGACACCGTTCGACATGGCAGTGTTGAATGAACTGGACCGTTTTCACCTGGTCGGCGACGTGATCGATCGGGTGCCAAGTCTGGGTTCGCGGGCCGCTTACACCAAACAGTATCTTCGCGACAAGCTGCTGGACCACAAAGCCTACATCCACAAACATGGCGAAGACATGCCGGAAATTCGCAATTGGCAATGGGGTTTGGCCAAAAATGAGCAATGATATGAAGTCCTCCTTACAATCTGAGAAGGTGATACCATGACTCCTACTTCCTCCATAACGACTTTATTCCTTGATATAGGCGGTGTCTTGCTCACAAACGGCTGGGATCACAATATCCGAACACGGGCTGCTGAGAAATTTAGCCTGGACTTTAACGAAATGAATGAGCGCCATCATCTGACCTTCGATACTTATGAAGAAGGCAAGCTCAGCCTGGACGAATATTTGAGCCGGGTTGTTTTTTATCAAGAGCGCTCGTTCTCACGGGAAGAGTTCAAAGCGTTCATGTATGCCCAGTCCCAGCCATTTCCAGAGATGATTGAGCTGATGTGCGCGCTCAAGAATCAATACGGCCTCCAGGTCGCAGCAGTCAGCAATGAGGGGCGAGAGCTATCGTTGTATCGCGTCCAACAATTCAAACTGGGAACATTCATAGACTTTTTTATTTCCTCCTGCTTTGTGCACTACCGCAAGCCAGATGCAGATCTCTACCATATTGCTTTGGATATTGCGCAAGTGAGTCCGGAACAGGTGGTTTACGTTGACGACCGGGCCATGTTTGTCGAGGTGGCCCAAGGGCTGGGAATTCGGGGCATCCTTCATAACGGTTACAAGTCCACACAGAAAACCCTTGAGACATTTGGGCTTTCGTTGAATAGCTGAGTGCAGCGCATGGCAGCCGGCATCAGGCCTGTCGCCCGATTCCTCCCCATCCCCCAACTGGTGGAGATAAACACTCCCCAGCGGATGGATGCGGCCGGGTGGTGTTTGGTGTAAGATGGATACATGGCTGGGATTCTGACCTAGGCCAAACGGGTGTCGGCATGTTGAAATCTGGATAATTTGTTTGGAGATATGCAGAACACTTTAATCAAGGTGATTACTCGACGGAGACCGATATGGAAGCTATAAATGAACATGGAGAGGACGACCTCAACGAAGTGGTCGATCTGATAAAACGTCAAATCCCTGAGGATCAGAAACGCAAGTTTGAGGGCTATGCGGCGGAAATCCTTACCAGCCTTGGTATGGACTTGAACACCCCGAGTACAAGCGACACCCCCCGCCGCTTCATTCAGGCGTTGATCGATGCCACCGAGGGGTACGACGGGGATCCCAAGCTGATCAAAACCTTCCATACCGAATGCCGCGGCGAACCGGACTGCCGTTTGAGCCAGGTGATCGAAGGTCCAATCCATTTCTTTTCTTTATGCGAGCATCATGTCTTTCCCTTCTACGGCGAGGCGTACGTCGGATACATCGCAAACGAGAATATCATCGGCATCTCCAAGCTGACGCGGCTCGTGCGCCTGTTCGCCCAGCGGTTC
>JADGQA010000021.1 GCA_017882185.1 Bacteroidota bacterium | reverse complement strand
CCGTACGCTGAGAATGTCCTAGAAGCACCGGGCGAAGAGCATCTTGTCGTCAATATGAGGGCTCTTGATTGCGTCACGTTCTACGAAAACGCTCTTGTGATCGCGCGCTGCGTCAAGAAGAACAAGATGACGTTTGATGACTACAAGAGCGAACTTCAGTTTATCCGTTATCGTGGCGGTGTCATCAAAGGTTACGCAAGCCGTCTCCATTACACGTCCGATTACCTCTATGACAATGAAAAGAAGGGGGTCTGGAAACTTGTTGCCAAAGAGCTGGGCGGGATTCCGTTCGTGAAGGAGCTCGACTTTATGTCGACTCACCCTCGAAGCTACAAGCAAATACACGAAAACGAAGGGGTCAGGGAACAAATAGAAGAAATTGAAGAAGAGATTTCGAAACGAACGATGTATTATATTCCCAAGAACCATGTTGCCAGGATTTCCGATCAGATTCTTGATGGAGACATCCTGGGAATTACGACAAGCATCGACGGGATTGATACTTCACACACCGGTATTGCCGTTCGGCAAAACGGAAAGCTTCACCTGATGCACGCACCGCTTGCCGGGAAAGAGGTGCAGATCAGCGAAAAAGTTCTGTCCGAGTATCTTGCTTTCAACAAGCGGCAAACGGGAATTATGGTGGCTAGGCCGTTGGAACCAGTTTGAACTGAAAGAGCACTTCCGTACGACTGCATCATTCGACTACCAATTGACCGATCAACTTCGAATAATCCAAGGGGACATTACTCGGCAAGCTGTTGACGTCATTGTCAATGCCGCGAATACTTCCCTTCTCGGCGGCGGGGGGGTTGATGGGGCGATTCACCGGGCAGCCGGGCCGCAGCTTCTTAAAGAATGCCGCACGCTGGGCGGATGTGCGACGGGTGATGCCAAGATTACCAAAGGATATGTCTTGCCCGCAAAGCATGTCATACACACTGTCGGTCCAATCTGGCATGGTGGCGGGGAACATGAAGACGAACTCCTTGCGAATTGCTACAGGAATTCATTCAAGCTTGCGCGTCAGCACAATCTTTCCACGATTGCGTTTCCATCCATTAGTACCGGTGTCTACGGATTCCCTGTCGAGCGCGCTTCGAGGATTGCTCTCCGAGAGATCACGAGCGAGCTAAACGAAAATCCTTCCCTCAGCGTTGTGGTCGTTTGTTTTGACGATCATACATTCCAAACCTACCTCGAAGCCGCTGCCCTGCTACCAAAGTAACACGTCTGCGTGTCGCCTCTCATACTCTTACTTGCAGAAGGCTCTTTTTTTGTTTAAGATATGCAGGATCATAGAGGTCACACTACAATCAAACACATTGAGAGTCACTATGTCTAGAGTCGTCTTGTCGCTATCCTTGGTCCTGACGTTGATCGGGAGTCTGTTCCAGGTGAGTGTGTCCCAACAACCTCTCCTGAGTCCGCGTGATTCCGTTGAAATATCATTTGGCGGAAACAAAATATCGCTCAACTACGGAAGGCCGTCGATGCGCGGAAGGAAAATCATGGGAGGCCTTGTTCCTTTTGACAAGTGGTGGAGAACGGGTGCCAACGAAGCTACTGCGTTTGTCACTCAAACGGATTTGATTCTTGGCGGCGAAGTCATTCCAAAGGGCGCTTACACGCTTTACACTATGCCCTCAGCGAAACAATGGAAGCTGATCATCAATAAACAGACGGGACAGTGGGGAACAGTCTACAATCCAGAACTCGATCTCGTGCGCATTCCATTGAAGAAGAAAATGCTGAAGAACGCTGTCGAAAAGTTTATGATCACACTGGAGAAAACCGGAAAAAACTCGGGAGTGTTGAGATTAATGTGGGAGAAAACAGATCTGTCCGTGAGCTTTCAACTCAAGAAAGAATCGAACGCGAGCTCGCGTTAAAAGCACACTTCGAGGGAGATGGTTTATGGCAGCGAAAATTACAATCAGGAACAACGGCAGCATCCGCGTCGAAGGTGACTTCGACCTGTACGATATGGATGGAAAGAAATTTGATCTGGCCGGTCGAACTTCGATTTCTCTTTGTCGTTGTGGACAAAGCAGCGACAAACCGTTTTGTGACAGCACCCACAAAAAGGTAGGATTCCAGTCCGTCGTAAACGCCCGGACGCTCCCCCTACCGGCTCCAAAAACCTAATAGACGCTTTATCCTTGGAACGCATTGGATCGGAGGATGAGTCCAATTGCGAACTGGATTCTAGCGTTCTTTCCGTTGCTGCATCACTTCGTACAGGAACACAGCGCTCGCACTCGAGACATTGAGCGAGTCTACGCCGGACATCATCGGAATTGCCACCGCTTGAGTGCACGCTGCAAGAACCTTCTCGGAAATTCCGTACCCTTCGCTCCCGAACACAATACAGCAATCTTTGCTCAGGTAGGAAGAACCCGTCGAGTGCTTTTCCGAGCGCGGATGCGCCGCAACGACTGCAATTGAGAAGCGTGTTCTAAGATCATGGATCGTCTCTGCGAGGCTCGAGGTGGGAACCACCGGCAATTTGAATATCGTCCCCATTGAATTGCGGACAGCCCTCCTCAAGTAGGGATTGCTTGACGTTTCACCGACAATAAGGGCTTGAACACCGAAGGCTACACAATTTCGAATCACGACCCCAAGATTCTCCGAATTAGTCATACCATCGACGGCAACAAACAAGCGGGGCCTTTTTGATAGATTCACAATCGTCTCGAGCTCCTGCGCTTTCGGAATCGCGGCGACAGCCATAATCCCCTGATGGAGATGAAACCCAACGATAGAACTCAACAATGTTTTCTCGCCCACAAAAACCGCGATCGTGCCGGATCGTGACTCCAATCGATCTCGATAGATCCCAAGCCACTCTTCAGTAATTAGTACAGAAAACACCTGAAGATCGCTCTCCATCAGGCGGGCGATAACTTTCTCACCTTCAGCAACGAAAATTCCATCCTTTTCGTGGTCGGTCGTCCGACGAAGCGTCCGGTAGGGGGCTAAACCCGGATCCTCTAGTGTTTCGATATGGCGAATGTCAAGCATAGCTGCACTTGCAGTTCGGAATTCATGGAATTATACAAAGAAGTCGCGCTCGAAACCAATCCCTTTGGAATGGCTTGAATATATTTGTACGTTTGTATTGATAATTTCTTCGGAAGGCCTATGTCGGATCTTCACAAACCAAAATTAGTTGTCCTTGGAACCGGATTTGCGGCCTTCAGTCTTCTCAAGTCATTGAAAAGAAGCGCGTTCGACACGACCGTTGTCAGTCCGCGGAATCATTTCCTGTTCACCCCGCTGCTTCCGAGTACAACCGTCGGGACACTTGAGTTCCGCAGCATCATTGAGCCGATTCGAAAGAGCGTGCCCGGAATCCGATACTTTCAGGCACGATGTGCCGATGTTGATACCTCCCGCAAGGAAATTGTCTGCAATGGAGCTCTTGATGGCACTCCTTTTCGGTTGCAGTACGACACACTCGTGATCGCAGTCGGTGCGGTCAACAATACATACAACATTCCCGGCGTTGAACAATACGCTCTTTTTCTGAAAGAACTCCTCGATGCAAGAACAATACGCGAGCGTGTCATCGACTGTTTTGAGCGGGCTTCGCAGCCAACTCTCACTGAAGACAGACGCAAGCAATTGCTCCACTTCGTTGTCGTGGGTGGGGGACCGACCGGTGTTGAGTTTGCCGCTGAGATGCACGATTTCGTCAAAGAAGACTTGCAGAAACCCTATTCTCCCCTGATCCCGTACATCAAAATAACCATCCTCGAAGCTGGACCATCCATCCTGAGCACGTTTGATGGCGTTCTCAGTGATTACACAGCCCGGCTGTTTCGTCGTCAACAGATTGAAGTTCGAACCAACTCACCAGTGGTACAAGTCGCTGCCGAGGCTATCACACTGAAGAACGCGGACATTGTGCCATTTGGTTTGCTTGTCTGGTCGACTGGCATTGGACCGACCGGCCTAATACAATCTCTACCATTCGCTAGAAGCAAGACACTCAGGCTTGTTACCGACGAATGGTTCCGTGTAAAAGGAATCGATGGTTTATATGCTCTTGGAGATTGTGCTGCATTTGAGACAATTGAATTTCCGGCCACTTCCCAGGTCGCACAACAGGAAGGAAGATATCTCGCGAAAATTTTGGAGGCTTCACTTACTGGAACGACCATTGCACCATTTCAGTACCATCACTATGGGATGCTCGCCTACGTCGGGAGTAATCGGGCTCTCGCCGATCTTGCGACGGTCAAAGGACGGGGACTGGCGACCTGGATTTTCTGGAGATCGGCATATCTTACGAAGCTTGTCAGTATCAAAAACAAGATTCTGGTTGTCTTCGATTGGGCGAAAACCTTTGTTTTCGGAAGAGATATCAGCCGCTTCTGATTCATGCTTCTTGCTCTCGCTTCGTTGACAATCCCACAAAAACGACGTATCATTTCAGGTCTTTGATCTTGAAAAGAGTCGAGCATTCTCTGTCACCATCCATCCTTATATTCCTTACCATCGAAGGAGAGCAGGTATGAGCATAAGTGAAAAAATGATTGGGACTGTCGCCGTGTTGACGATCAAGGGCAATCTTACAGGGGAACCCGACACCGGCAAGTTGCGCGACAGGATCTACAGCTTGCTGGAAGAGGGATTCAACAAGATTGTTCTCGACCTCAAAGGCATGAGGTACGTTAGCAGTACCGGCCTGGGTACCTTCATTGCAGCGCTCACATCGGTGCGTAATAAGGGGGGAGACCTGCGGCTCGCGAACGTAACCGAAAAAGTGGAAAGTCTGTTTGTGATCACGCAGCTTGTCAAGGTGTTCAAAACCTACGACACGTTGGAACGTGCCGTTGCCAGTTATAAACTGTGAATCGTGCAGGCTGCTTATTTGTCGCAACCAATTCGGCTCCTTGAACAAATGCCGGACTTGTGTGGATTCCTTTGTGACGATGAAGATTTCGCCATTCTGGTAATGTCGGCCTAAAGGGAACAAACTAAGAACGCAAGTGATGTTCAGCACCCGTCATTTTTTCTCCTGCCAGTGATCCTCGCAGCACTCACGACTGGTTCTCGACGAGCGAGGCCGGCACTCTTTGTAACACCACAGTAGGCGAACGTGCAACGGATTCCGCCGGATCTATGTTACGTGCGATCGCCTAAACAATCTTCATAAGAACAGCATGGAAGATTTCATAACAGCAATCATAGTCGCAGGATTGTTCTTCGCAGTCTTGCGATTCTTCAAGATTTCCTGGCTCAAGCAGGGTTTCCCCCCTTCATTCATCTATATCGCAGGTGTGTTTGCCTGGTGTACAGGGCTCGCGCTCATCGCAGCAGTATACTCCTTCATCTCCTTGACCATTGAGTTGATCAATTCCTTCGACTCTGATACCCTTATCCCCTTGATTATTATTCTTGCCATCCTCGGTGTTGCAGCCAAACTTTTGTCTGACAAAAGAGGGGTATTGGACATAGCACACATGATTCCTTTTCTCCGTTCGGCGGTTTTTTTCAAATCCTACGACGCGAGACGTCAGGAACTCTTTGAACGGCAGGAGAAGTTGCAGCTTGCTCAAGCACGAAAGGCGGATTCCGAACGGATCGCGTCCGGCCAGCCCGAGGAGGTGATTGATGTTTCCGAGGAGAGGTCGGCAACGAGTGACAATATTCCCGCAGGCAAAGAATCATCGCAAGCATCCACCGAGCTCGACATGCTCAGGCGGGGGGAAGGCGTGGATATTACAGAACTCTTCAAGTCCAACACCGCGAAACTTCCGGCACACCTGCTCTATCAGTTCATTTCACTGATCCGGATTGATCCTTCCGACAAAGTGATGAGCTTTAGAATGGTGTTTCCGTCTTCAGCCACCGAGCCCGAACTGACTCCTGAAAAATTACAGCGCGTCAAGCAGGGGGTGTACCAGGTTTTTCAGGCGCTTATGACGGAGCAATGGCTCAAACCGTACTCCACATTTTTCTCTTCCGTCAAGACCTCGTGCTTCCGTGTACGAAAGGATGAATTCGACATGGTGCGTGAACTTCTCTTCATGGCGATTCAGATGGATGTCAACCAACTTCGGCTCAACAGAGGAAAGCCATTCAACAGTGCAGAGTTTGGAAAAATCGCAACGATTACGATGGAAGTCTGAGATCTTCCCTCCTTCTGCGCACATCATTGAGATAGTCGCTTACAAATCATTCTAATTTCCATTTGTCCAGATTGGAACACTGTATGAAACATCGACCTGTTCTGACGCTCGGGACTCTAATTTGTGCCCTCTTACTTTGGACGAGCGTTCTTGCTGCACAGGAAGTGCGACTGGAATACAAGTTCAACATAGGTGACGTGAATCGTTACAAGGAGACTACTCAGAATGACATGACTTCGGACATGATGCCTGCCGGCGGCCAGAGGGTGTTCAACGAAATGTACACGACGCAGAAAGTGGACAAAGTGAATGCAGATGGAAGTGCGGAGCTCATACAGACAATCGATTCCGTCAACACGCTGTTTAACGGTCAACCATTTAGCAATCCACAGACATCGTCACTCGTGGGCTTACCTATACGAGTTAGTATGGCAACGACAGGAAAAGTATTGGACGCTCAACCCGTGAGCGATACCGCTGACGCGACGGTGATCCAGGCTGTCGATATCCTTCGCAAACAACTGATGACGCAGCCAGGCTACCCCGCAACGGCCATCAAGATGGACGAAACATGGGCGGATTCAGCGACATTCTCTCAAGCAACGCAAATGGGCACAATTACCACGAATATCAGGTATTCTACAAAGTTTACCGGCTCCGACAGGAAGCTCGATACAGACGTAAAAGTGCTGGAGCGGACGATAGATGTGTCCGGCGATCTCAGCGGCGGTGCAGGCTCACTCAAAGGAAATGGCAAGGGGAATATTTATTTCTCTGATTTCCTGGGTAAAGAGGTTATGAGCACGATGGCCATAGAACAAACAATGGATATGGTGACTCCTCAAGGCCCATTCAGCATGAAAATGAAGATTTCGACCAAGAGAGAATTACTGAAGTAACATGATGACGTTTTCGGCATCTGCAGCGTGATTGAACTCACCCAGATCAATATCTATCCCGTCAAATCCTGCAAGGGGATGACCCTGACGCGCGCTGAATTGACGCCCTTCGGTCTTTTGAATGATCGACGTTGGATGGCGATCGATGCGAATGGCACATTCCTCAGTCAGCGCACAATTCCAAGAATGGCACTCATTGAACCTTTATTAACAGGCAATAGCCTGGTGCTCAAGGCTCCGAATACTGAAACCATTGAGATACTGGTTGAGGCAAAGACCAAATCTACACGTACGGTGAAGATTTGGGACGATGATTGCACAGCCCAGGACTGTGGTGATAAGGCTGCTCAATGGTTCACGAAATTTCTTGGAATCGATTCCCGTCTTGTGACGATGGGAAGCACGTTCGGCCGAACGGTCACCGCAAAATACTCGATGCGCCATGACCAGGTCAGCTTCGCGGATGCTTTTCCTCTGCTGCTGATTTCCAGCGCATCGCTCCGCGATCTGAACGAGAGACTTGATCTTCCAATTCCAATGAACAGGTTCAGGCCGAATCTCGTCGTCAGTGGATGCGAACCGTACGCCGAAGACCGTTGGAAACTTTTCAAGCTCGGTGATTTATCATTTGATGTGAGCAAACCATGTGCTCGATGCACTGTTCCGACGGTCGACCAAACGAATGGAACAAAAGGCAAAGAACCTTTGATAACTCTCTCGACGTACCGCAAAGGCAATAACAACGATGTGTTCTTCGGTCAGAATCTCATCAATGAACAGAAATCGGGCGAGTTGGTTTTGGGGATGGAAGTAAACGTTCTCGAGCAAGCATAAGCGATTTCTGTTCTTCCCACCTGTCTTTGAAACTCCGGCACCTTTCGCTATATTGACTCACCAACGTAGGGCACACACACATTCGATGCATAGCGATACTAACATCATCGGCGACTTTCGGCGAACATTCGACTCGATTGTTCAGCGTCATCAACGCGGCGCAGGAGGAATAGCTACGGCGTGTGCCCTCACCGAGCGACTCGATACACTCGTTGGGCAGGTATATAGAAAGCTTCAGTCCGAACATCCCCCATTGCTTTCGATTGTCGCCCTCGGTGGATATGGGAGACGGGAGCTTTGCTTCTATTCAGACGTCGACGTCATGATCCTTGTAAAGGACGACCGCGCAAAGAAAAAGGCAACGCCAGCGACTGAACAATTTCTCCACGCTCTTCTCGATGTGGGTCTGGACATCGGACACAGCTACAGGACAATTCAGGAATGTATTGAATTTTCAGAAGGGGAGGTCGCAACGTGGCTTTCGCTTCTGGAATCCCGGTTCATCTGCGGCGATCGTCTAACCTACCGAAAGTTCAACGCGAGTGTGTCGGCCAGACTTCGACGATCGGACAAAGCTTCCTTCGTCGCACGCGTTGACGAGCTTACCACAGCACGACATCAAAAATACGGCGATTCGACCACACTCCTGGAACCCAACATCAAAAACAGCGCAGGGGGACTGCGGGATTTGCACACATTGCTGTGGCTGATGCGAGGGCTCGGCGAGGTGAACATTTCGACCCCGCACGATAAGCCAGCCCTCGTCGCATTGCTGCGCTCAAAGCGGCTCCAACACCTCCTGGGACGTGAGATCGTAAGGAAATCTGTAGCAGCTTTCGATTTTCTTCTCCGCACCCGCAATGAAATGCATCTCAAATCACAGTCGCACCACGATACGCTTGAATTTTCGTTTCAGCCGGTCGTTGCTTCTGGATTGAAGTACCACTCATCCCGGGCCCGCACGAACGCCGAACGGTTCATGCAAGATTACTATATCGCTGCACGCTCGGCGGCTCAAATCGCACAGCGAAGCATTGTAAGGGCAAAAGATCTTGTGGTCCACAAATCTCCCCGCCGGAAACCGCAAATTCTCGACGAGACGTTTGCAATCGTAAATCAGAAGCTGCATCTCCGAAATCAACGATCATTGCTCACGAACGAGATCGTGCTCAGAGCATTCGTCCTGGGCAACGAACACCGTGTCGATTTTTCATTCCTGCTTGAAGATCGAATCCACCACCTTCGCGGGACATTGACTCCCTTGTGTTCAACGCGCGAAACTGATCTTTTCAGGAGGCTTTTGCACCAGCCTGAGGGATTGGGAAAGTGCCTTCATCAAATGAACGACCTCGGGATTCTCGAACGCTGGATTCCGGAGTGGAAACCCATGGTGGCATTCTTCCAGCACAATATGTATCACTACTATACCGCCGACGAGCATACACTTAGAGTGATCGACAATGCTGAAGCTCTCTTACCCACATCTTCGGTGTTCGGGGAAGTGTTCCGATCCCTTGTTCGCCGAGACATTCTCTATCTTGCCTGCCTCTTCCACGATATTGCCAAACCACAGAGGATCGGAGATCATGAAATCGTTGGCGTCGACATGGCAACAAACATTCTGCAGCGGCTGCAATACTCTGACGTGCTGAACTCTGTCGGCTTTCTGATCCGCCATCATTTGGCCATGGAGCAGGTTGCCTTTCGGCGAAACTTGAATGACCCTCAGACGGCAATCGATTTTGCCAGCCGATTTGAGAACGTCGAACAACTCAATCTTCTTTTGATTCTTACGTATGCCGATCTTTCTGCGGTCAACAAGAATGTTTGGACGCAATGGAAGGAAATGCTGCTCTCGGATCTTTATCGCAAGACCTATGACGTGCTCACGCGACGGCAAACAACTGAAGAGCTGCAGTTGCGCACGCAACAAGAGAGGGCTCGCCAAATGTCCATCCTCCTTCCAACCCTCGCACAGCATGTTGCCCAGGATGTGGCGAAGAAACACCTGGACCGTATTGAAAGTGCGGAGTATCTGGCGGCATTTGACTCGGCCGAAATATCCGAGCACATTCGAACCATTGAAAGGCATGATCCGGTACAGACTTTCATCAGGCACCGCGAAGATTTTTCAGAAGTGACGCTTATCGCGCCGGATGCACCGTATGCACTCTCGCATTGCTGCGCCGTCTTGACTGCGAACGATGCGAATATTTTCGATGCTAACATTTTTACACGGAATGACGGGATTATCATCGACAAATTTCGCGTGGTCAACATCGTGACTTCGTCGAATCTGACGGAACAGCAGAGTGAGCGCATTCAGTCGGACATGCGGGATGTATTTCTGACCAAGACTGACGTTCATGATCTTTTGGAGCGACATCGTCTAAAATGGAAACGGCGGACTCACGCTTTGAATCCCAATATTCGATACGACGTGGAGTTCGAAGATCATCCACGATTCACAATTATCGATGTCTACGCTGCTGACAAAATCGAATTTCTCCACCGAATCACTGAGACAATTTCAAACCTTGGGCTTAATATCTCGTTTGCCAAGATTGCAACACGCGTGGACGGTATCGTGGATTCATTTTATGTGCTGGATCGATTCGGAAAAAGAATCGAAGATGACCGGCAAAAAGAATTGATAAAGAATGAGATCATTGAAACAATGAAAGTGTTTTTCGAACTTGAGCTTACGGGCAGCACCGCAACGACATGAACAATTCTCGGCCCATTGGCGTCTTTGATTCGGGAATCGGTGGCCTGACGGTTGTTCGAGCCTTGATGAGGCACCTTCCCCATGAGAATTTGATCTATTTTGGAGACACAGCACGTGTCCCATATGGACCAAAGTCTGCCCAGGTCGTGCGCGAATACGCCCTCCAGGATACGGATGAATTGTTGAAGCACGATGTCAAGTTCATTATTATTGCCTGCAACACCGTCTCCGCAGTGGCACTTGATGTTGTCCAGAAGCGCGCAAAAGTGCCCGTATTGGGGGTGATCCTTCCTGGAGCTGAGGCTGCCGTGCGGGCAACTAAAAAGAATCGGCTGGGTGTTATCGGAACGGTCGGGACAGTCTTAAGTAATGCTTATACAAACGCCATCCGGCAAATGAATCCGGACATACACGTCTTCAGCCAGGCGTGCCCGCTCTTCGTCCCCCTCGCGGAAGAAGGATGGACCTCACATCCGGCCACCGAGCTCGTTGCAAAAGAGTATTTGTTTCCTTTGACCCTGGAAAAGATCGATACGCTTATCCTGGGCTGTACACATTATCCGCTGTTGAAAGACGTAATTGACTCTGTGCTTCACAAGTCGGTCACCTTGATTGACTCAGGAGAGGCGACGGCACTGTCTGCGGTTCAGCTTCTCGAAGAGCGCGGGCTCCGCAATCAAAGTGTGCTTAAGCCGAACATGCAGTTTTTCGTCAGCGATATTCCGCATAAGTTTGCGGAAGTTGGGGAACGCTTCCTTGGCCAAAAGCTCGGCAAGATACAAAGGGTCTCCGGGTTCTCGGCATAAATTCCATTGAATACGTAGAGACGTCATGAATATTGTTGAACTTATTCGCAAGAAACGTGAAGGTCAGACGCTGACTAAAGAAGAAATTCAGTACTTGCTCGCCGGATATGTTGAAGGGAGAGTCCCGGATTACCAGATGTCTGCCTTCCTCATGGCCTGCTATTTCAAAGGTATGACTGAACAGGAAACCTATACATTTACAGAATTGATGCTACATTCTGGGGAAATAATAGACCTTTCATCCATCCCGGGCATCAAAGTCGATAAACACTCGACTGGCGGAGTTGGCGACAAAGTTTCGCTGATCCTTGCACCAATCGTCGCTTCTTGCGGCGTGCCTGTTCCCATGATCTCGGGGCGGGGACTCGGTCATACGGGCGGCACTCTCGACAAACTTGAATCGATTCCCGGATTCCGGACAGATTTGTCCATTGCGGAATACAAAAAGGTAATCACGAACATTGGCGTTGTGATGATCGGTCAAACGAAGGAAATTGCTCCTGCCGATAAGAAAATGTATGCACTGCGCGATGTCACTGCCACTGTGGAATGTATTCCTCTGATTGCAGGCAGCATTATGAGCAAGAAACTGGCAGAGGGAATCGACGCATTGGTCCTCGATGTCAAAACCGGACGCGGAGCATTTATGCAGACACGCGATCTCTCACGGAAGCTTGCGCAAACACTGGTTAAAATCGGAACTCAATTTGGAAAGGAAACGTTAGGATTTATCACCGATATGAATCAACCCCTCGGCATAACCATCGGCAATTGGCTCGAAGTTATGGAATCCGTCGAATGTCTTCGGAATAATCGGGGTACGAATGACGGTTCATCGGACCTTATGGAGGTCACGCACCTTCTTTCCGGGGCCATGATTGCACTCGGCAAGAAGGCGGATTCGATCGATGAAGGAATTGAGAAAAGCAAAGAAGCTATCAGGAACGGCAAGGCTTACGATAAGTTCAAAGAGCTTGTAAGAGCCCAAGGGGGCGATGTTTCAGCGATTGAAAACTTTGAGAATCGCCAACCGCAGCCGAAATTCGCCTCTGAAGTACACTCAGCTGAAAGTGGATATGTTGACGAAATTGATTCTCTCGAGCTAGGCCTTGCCAGCATTGCGCTCGGTGCGAGCCGGGAAAAAATTGATGATGTGATAGATCCAAAAGCAGGGATCAAGCTCAACCAGAAGGTTGGCAACAAAGTCGCGGCAGGTGATTCTCTTGCCGTGTTCTACACCGATCGGGAATCGGCTTTGGAATCAGGCCGAATACGCATCGCCAACGCGTTTCACATTTCTTCCCAAAAACCGAAGTCGAGGCCTTTGATTTGGGATATCGTCGATAGTAGCGGAATCAGGGAATGGAAATCTTGAACAGGCTACAATATTCTCTTGATCGAACTAAATCTACGTGTCGCCGATCTTCGAAAGGGCAGATCGCGGATTCTCTTACATTTGAACAATAGACTGTTGGAGTGTACACACAGATGGCATCAATTGTTTTTGTCAACGAACGAAAAACCCTGGATGCGTTACCGGGTACAAACTTGCGAGAACTTGCTTTGCAGGCGGGGATACCACTCTATAGAACGTTTCAGCGTATTGCTCATATCAATCTTAAGATCGGACCGCTTAACATTTTTTCCGCTTCGGACGTGGTCGAGATTGATGGCAAGGGGGTCAGCAACCGCTCTGATGAAGAAGCAAAGGCCCTCGAGGGGCGCCTCCTAGCCAAGTATAAAATGACTCCGAACCTCCGAATCGCCTCGCAGGTTACGATTACCGGAGATGTCTCGGTCAGAACACTTGTAGCAAGGGAGCTGGACAAGAAGCTTACAAAAGAACGATTGGGTTACCTCGCCGTCGTAACAGGCTTCACCATTCTCATACTCTTCATGTTCGCGCTGGTGGGATTAGACCTGGTCAAGAAAATGTGATCTGTCCACTCCGGTGCGGCGGTCAACGAGATGCTTCGGAATACAATTGGCCGCCGGTTCGTGAAGATCACCGCAAAAATCAGATTGCGTATTACATTTTCTCCTTCATCCCCTTTTTGAGCACCTCTACAATTTGGTTGTGGATGAGCCCGTTTGTTGCCAAAACATTTGGTGTATAAATGTCGGAAGGGAATCCTTTGAAATTTGTGAACTTGCCTCCCGCTTCCTGAACAATCAGGACTCCCGCAGCCATGTCCCATGCATTCAGTGTAACCTCCCAGAATCCGTCGAATCTGCCGCAGGCAACATAGGAAAGATCGAGTGCCGCGGATCCGAGTCTTCGTACCGCCTGACATTCCATGAGAACGTTCGAGAAGTGCTGGACCGCATTGTACGGATTCACACTAATGTCGTAAGGGAATCCTGTCACAACGAGACTTTCCATAAGACGGTTTGTTTGAGAAACCTGTATCTTGCGATTGTTGAGGTACGCCCCCTTGTTTTTCTCCGCCGTGAAGAGCTCATCTGAACTTGGGTCGTAAATTGCTCCGAGGATTACGTCGCCTTTGTACTCGAGCGCGATCGATGTACAAAAGATCCGAAGGCCGTGCGTGAAATTTGTCGTCCCGTCAAGTGGGTCGATAATCCATTTGTAATCTGAGACCGCCTTGTGACTTCCCGACTCCTCACCAAGAAAATCGTGGTGTGGGTACCGCTTTTTGATTTTGTCGATAATGAGCTGCTCCGCCTTCTTGTCGATTTCAGTGACGAGATTCCTTTCTTCACCGTGTTTGTGTTCAATTTGCTTGATTTTCCCAATATTCATCTTTAGGAATCTGCCCGCCTCGAGCGCAGTATCAACAGCAAGTTGTAGCATACGATCTCCTTTCTTTGAATCAAGATAACAAAAATCGCCACGCCATTCCACGCTCGGCGGTGCCGATCGGTGATCATCGCTCATTGAACTGTATGGCAAAAAGCTTTATGTTGACCTCGTGCTGAATTCTCAAGTTGCCAGGGAAGTGGCACCCGCCAGTACATTTCAGTCTTCACAATAATCAATCAGGACTTCTCTTCATTACGGACAGGAGGTACCAATGTTTTTCATACTTAGTATTGCCATTGTGTTCGTCGCATTCCTTGCGTGGATGACCATGCGAAAATCCAATCAACCCGCATCTGCAGTTGCCGGCATCGTCTGTATCATTTTCTTCCTGATCGCCTCGTCGCAGTTTTTCACTGTCGTTCCTGCCGGAAATGTCGGCGTAGTAGATTTCTTCGGCATTGTGTCAGAGAAGACTCTTCCAGCTGGGATTGATTTAGTAAATCCTCTGGCGAACGTAATCAAATTCTCCATCCAGACGAAAGAGCATAAAGAAACTATGCAAGTGCTGTCACGTGAAGGGCTCACCATCGGACTGGAGATCAGCGCGCTTTACCGGCTCGACGCCGATTCAGCGGCGCGCGTCTATAAGACTGTTGCCGGTGGAGACTACGAAACGATCATCCTCATCCCGCAATTCCGCTCCATCAGCCGTTCTGTCACTGCAAGCTTCCAGGCGAGTGCCTTGTATTCAACCGAACGGGAGCGACTGGGTGTGGCAATTCAGGAAGAGCTTGCAAGGGCGGTTGCCCCCCGCGGAGTCATCATTGAATCTACACCGCTACGCAATGTCGCACTCCCGACACAACTCACGGAAGCTATAGAACAGAAACAACGTGCCGATCAGGAAAGTCAACGCATGGAGTTTATTCTCACCAAGGAGAAACAGGAAGCCACCCGTAAGCGTATCGAAGCCCAGGGTATTTCCGATTTTCAGAACATCGTCGCGAAAGGGATCAGCGATCAGCTGCTGCGTTGGAAGGGGATTGAAGCGACAGAAAAACTTGCCAGTTCCACGAACGCAAAAGTGATTGTCATTGGCGCTGGAAAAGACGGATTGCCGTTAATACTGGATACGAAATAAGATTGCTGTTTCTATTGCAGCGAAGGATTCGTTGGTGGGGAGATTTTTTCAACCTCTGGTTTTGCGGAGTTCTCGACGTTGTCAAAGAAGACAGAGAACATCGGCTCGATTTCTTCGAGTCCGTCCTGGATAAAATAGGAAATACCATCGCCAAAGGAATGGAGAATGATGACGGCGTTAACATTGGCATCCCGTTCCGACGCTTTCGCGAGGCGGTTGGATATTCCTTTGTTGACAATGTTGATTGCCTTGTAGTACTCAAGCAATCGGGCCAATGACCAATCAGGGTCTTTTCCTTTGCGGGCGAGCAGGAACTGTGCGGTCAAGTACGTCGATATCGAGCGAAAGAATGTTTCCACCGATGTTGCAAAGGGAAGATGAAAACGAGCCATTGGCCGCAGCTTGTCCATGATTGGACAATTGCTGGTGGTCATGAAGAGGCCAATGATGGAAGCGATCCCTTTTTGAAGTGTCGTTTTCTTGACAAACGTTCGTTCCTTTGTCTTCACCGTGACAATAGTTGACTCGAACGATACGTCGTCCTTAAATTTCTCCACAATCCTTGCAAGATTTACCGCGACAGGACAATATTCCACATCGCTCGACAGCGGGCAGTTATCGCACTGGTAGTAATTGAGTTTGGTCCAGTCAGGCTTTGGAGCATCGTCCTCACCGAGGAGTGCAAGGGATTGCGCATCCAACTCGACATCGAAATTCGTTTCCGGCCCGTGGTCGAATTCAAATTTGTACTGGTACCGGATAATATCCCTCTGGTTCACATTCATTCTGATTTTCTCTGTCGTGTCATGGCGCAAACGCTTGAACTACAATGATCACTGTGAGGACCGTTGCTGTAAACTGCTCGCAACGCCCCTTACTTTACTTTCTCTCTGAGTTGCTTCAAACGTTCTGCCAACTCCGTTGTATTGATGGAAGCACCTTCAGATGTTTTTTTCTCGATCTCCGTGTGCGAGAAGTCGAGTAGCATTTGGATCTCTTTCGCCATTTTGTCGCACTTGTCGTGTACATCCGTGATGAGCTTTTCACGTTGAGACGTGTCTGACTTTCCTTTGAGCTTGAGAGCCTTTTCAAGCGAATCTCGCATTTCCTTCAGCGGTCCGAGCATGTCATTGAAGAAAATTGAAGAGTATTGTCGTTGTACTTCGAAGAGTGCCTGTTCTGAAGACTTTGACCTCAACAGGGATTTCAACCTCGTAATCAGTTCGGTGGTGTCGATTGGCTTCACAAGGTAGTCCCGCGCGCCATTCTTGAGGCATTCAATGGCGGTTGAAAAATCCGCAAACCCCGTAAGCATGATCGTCTCGGTTTGCGGAAACTGCTGGCGGATGATCCCTAATGCCTCGATCCCGCTCATGCGCGGCATGTTAATGTCAAGGAGTACAGCATCGAACTTTTGACCTTTCAGTTTCTCGATGGCTGCTTCACCATCCTCCGCAACATCGACATCGAAGCCCGCGGCCTTCAATTTGAGTTTCATGGTGAGACGAAGGCTTTCCTCGTCATCAACCACTAGAATTTTATCATTCATGAGGTCCTCGTTATAATGTTAGTATTACTCTTCCGCGACCGGGAGAGTGAAACTGAATGTAGAGCCTTTGCCAAGTTCGCTTTGAACGCCGACGGTCCCCCCTTGCGCTTCAACAATGAGTTTGCAGATCACGAGCCCCAGTCCCGTTCCTTTTTGCTTGGTAATACGTGCTGACGATGTCTGCTTATATCGTCTGAAGAGCAAAGGAATCTCCTCCTGGGATATTCCTACGCCGGTGTCAATTATTGTAACACGAACGAACCTTCGATTCATTTCTTCAAGCTCCGTGTGTATCTTCTCCGTTATGGCTTCCGCCGCCATTCTAATCGTTCCGCCGGTTTTTGTAAATTTCAGTGCGTTGCTGAGAAAGTTCATCATTACTTGCTCTGTTTTCTGAGCGTCAACAAACACGTTGGGCAGTCCATCGGCATACGTCGTGGTTAGTTTCACATTCCTCTGACGAAACTGGACATCCATTTGTCTTAGAATTGGATCGATAAATCGAGACACAGGAACAGATGCTTTGTCAAATGCTATGTTGCCGGCCTCGTATTTCGAAACGTCGAGGAGATCGCTTACGAGCTCGAGGAGCCTGTTCGCCGACATTTGCGCCGAGTTGACCAATTCAAAGTAATCCTGACTCAACGGAGCCGACTTGTCCGATTCCTCGAGCAATTCGAGAACATTCTTGATCCCAATGAGTGGACTTCGCAAGTCGTGGACAAGCATTGCCATGAAATCCGCCCGCAACCGTTCGAGTTCCGCCTCAGCTTTTTTTAGTGAGATAAGCATCTTGGTACGAACCAAGAGCTCTTCCGTGTCTATCGGTTTTGTAAGATACTGATCTGCTCCCAAAGCAAGCCCTTTAGCAATGCTTTCCGGATCTTTTTTCTGGGCAGTCAGGAAGATCACGGGGATTTTTCCGGTCTCTGAGTTCGCGCGCAATCGTTTGAGGGTCTCAAATCCGTCCATCTCGGGCATTTGGATATCAAGCAGAATGAGGTCCGGCTTATGTTCCTTCGCCAAAGCCAAACAGGCCATTCCACTCGTCGCTCTCAGCATCTTTATAGGTTTCCTTTTCAGCGCGAATTCCAGAAGATCAAGGTTGTCTTCTGTATCATCGACAACGAGGATTGTTGGCTCAGAGTCATTCATCGTTTTTCAAAGTTTGTTATGCTGAATGAAGGATTCGTTTGATTGTCTTTGAAATCTCCGACGTCGAAAACATGTCTTTCTTGAGAAACTGGGCAATATGAGTATCAAGCCTTTGTTGGTCTTCTTCCGTCAGCTCTTTTCCAGAGAGAATAACAACAGGGATCCTCCTCCATTGCTCGTTTTCTTGCAACTGTTGAACTACCTCAAATCCATCCATGCCCGGCATGACCAAGTCGAGAAGGATAAGTGCAGGCGTGGATGATTTCAAAACATCAAGGGCTTCTCTGCCTCCGGTAGCGACCTTGACATTGAATCCGTCTTGACTGAGCAATGCCTTGAATGCCAGGGCAAAGTCCTCATGGTCGTCGACAATCAGGATGAATTGATCTGCTGTCCGACAGTATTGCTTCACGAGGGTCAACAATCGCTTGGGTTCTGTAGGTTTTGTAATGACTTCAGCAGCACCAAGCGACATTGCCAGCGGTTTGTTGTCAACCACAGAGTGGATGACGACAGGAATATCCTTTGTGGCGTTGTTGCTTTTCAGTTCACGCAGTACCTGCCACCCGTCTTTTTTCGGCATCATAATATCAAGCGTAATGAGCGCCGGCTTTATTTTCGCGGCAATTTCGATTCCTTCATCACCAGAAAGAGCCCCGACAACCGAATAGCCTTCTGGAACAAGGTACTTGCGCAGGATTTCGATAACATCAGGATCATCATCTATGCACAGAATCTGAACTCCCTTGGATGGCACAGCCGGTCCTCTTGGTGCCGGACGATCGACGGTTGGCTGCGGCGTCAGTTCCGGTTTCTTCGGGACTATTTTCTGGGGGCCTCCTTGTGACTGTTGCGGCTGAGAGGGAGGAATTGTCAATGTGAAGGTGGATCCCTTCCCGTATTCGCTGTCAACCGTCAAATCACCACCCAGCAAGCGTGCCAATTTTCTTGCAATCGGCAATCCTAATCCGGTGCCCTTGTACTTGCGGGTGCTGCTGTTATCAACCTGTTGAAACTCCTCGAACACAAGATTGAAATTCTGCTTTTCAATTCCTATGCCGGAGTCTTTGACGGCAAAGGAGATCAAGCCACTGTTCGCTCGCACTCGAATGTTGATTTCTCCCTTTTCGGTGAACTTCGCCGCGTTACTCAACAGGTTCACGATGATCTGACGAATCTTGACAATGTCCGTCACCAGGGTTGGAAGGTTCGGCTGGATATCCTGAGTGAGTTGAAGACCTTTTTGTTTGAAGAGCGGTTCCACAAGCATGGTGCAGCTTGAGACGACGGAGGCAGCGTCATCGCTTTCTACGCTCAACGTCATTCGTCCCGATTCAAGCTTGGAAAGATCAAGGATATCATTAATGAGCTGGAGAAGGTGTTGACCATTCTTGAGAACTTTTCCAATTGCCATGCGCTGATCTGGAGTCACGGGATCTCCCGTTGGCCCGAGCAACACCGAACTGAAACCGATGATGGAGTTCAATGGTGTGCGCAATTCGTGGGACATGCTCGAGAGAAAATCGGACTTCACACGGTATGCCTTTTCGAGCTCTTCGTTCTTCGAATTCAACTCATCGTTGCGCCGTGCAATCTCGAGGGAGAGTTTGCGCGTAGCGTCATCATTGATGGCATTGGTAATACCGACGCTTAGTTGCGGAACAGAATTATTGATGATCTCTTTTTCCAACTCTCCAAATTTCCTTACCGAACCCAGAATAAGTACACCCAGGATCCGGTTCTGGAATAGAATCGGTACCGCCATGATATGGCTGGGAACTATTTCCACAAGTCCGGTGTCAATTGAAAATCCGGCATCGGAAGGAATCGAGTCAAGTTCGAGAACTTTTTCTTCCGCAGCGCATTGGCCGGGAATTCCTTCGCCAATCGAAAATGATTTTATCTTCTGCCCATTTTGCTTCAATGCATATCCTTCGACCAATTCCAGCACATTTTTTCCCTTGTCAACAAGATAGAGTGCACCAACGGACGCGTGCGTATTTTCGCAGAGAATTTGGAGACTCTTCTTCTTGATTTCATCGAGGGATTTAAGGGAATTGAGTGTGGTGACAAGCTCGGAATATGCCTTGAGCCGGTTGTAATTGTCTCCCAGTTCTTTTGACATCGCGTTGAAGTTTGCTGCAAGCTCACCCAACTCGTCCGATCGCCGCAGGACAATAGGCTCAAAGATCCCCGCCATGATATTCTGTGTTCCCTGTTTGAGCAGTCGTACGGGAATGGTAATCGAGCGAGTCAGTACGAAGCCGAGGGCAAGGGCAAACACAGCAAGCAAAACATTGACAAGGGTGATAAATTTCCGCAGATCGCTGCTTTGGATTGTTGCCGTTGAAATATTCTGGGGAAGGGAGGAGATCTTTTGGCTATAAAGGTCGTGCATGAGTCTGCGGGCTGTGGCGAGGTATCGTATCTGAACCTCCGTCTGAATCGCAGCCTGCACTGAATCTTGGATAGCTTTCGCGTTTTCCGAAGTCCGTGGAATATCCCCGACGGCGATCAACTTGTCCCCGACAAATTGGATCCAGCCTTCAAAAAGAGAACGGATCAGTCGAACGTCCCGTACAGACGAGCTGTCATTGAAATCATCTGATAACGGGCCTAATGCAAATTCAAGCTCTTTCCAGCTTGAAATGTAATTTGCCTTTGACTTGGGAAAAGACGTCATAGCGTATTCGTTAGCGGCCGAAGCAATATCATTGAAGTATTGCCGCGCCATTTCGATGTCATTCAACGATTTACTGTCTGCTTTGGCAAGAATGAAGTTCTTCTCAATTTGCGATAGAATGTTCAACGTCAGCACGGTCATCGCCGTTAGGATGATCAGTAGCAACGCGAAATTTGCAAGTACTCTCCAATAAAGTCTCGATTTGATCATAACATCCTCATTGACTCTCTCTGGGTAATCGTGTGGTCCTCAGGAAAATTGCCTCTTCTCTCCTCCAAGTTCCTGTCACAATTTGAGATATCGCTGTATGAGACCGAGCAATTCTTCCGGATCCATCGGTTTGGAATAGTGCTCAGCACACCCGATTTCCTTGGTGCGGGTCTTGTCTTCGGGCTTGGCCTGTGCTGTAAATGCAATGATGGGTATCTCCTTGGTTCTCTCGTCTGCTTTGAGAATGGGGACGGCGTGCCAGCCATCCATGACCGGCATCTGCATATCCATGAGGATCAGGTGTGGAGGCTTGGCAAACGCTTTGTCCAGAGCCTCCTGGCCGTTCTCTGCAATCTCAAGTTCGATGTCGAGTCTGCTGCGTGCTATGACAAACACAACAAGATCACGATTGTCTTCGTCATCTTCGACCAGTAAAACTGTTTTGCTCATACGTCTCGTCCTTTTGTTGCGACCAAGAAACAAGGAAACGACAGATCCAGCGCGTTCCTTGGGTCGTCATCCTATTGAAGAAATATATTCCCTGAAATGTTGAAGTTTTTCGTTGATACGACTTGTCAATTCTTCCCAGTCGATGGGCTTTTTCACAAACCCTTCGTTGGGTTTTAGCTCTGATGACTGCAATTGTCCGACATCATCCGGCTCCGCGAGAAAAATGAACGGGACAAAGTTGAATTTCGAGCTTGCCCGAATTACGTGGAGGAATCGCATTCCGCTTAATCCACCTTCGGGAAATTCGGAGTCGCAAAGAATAACATTCGGGTTGACTTTTTCTATCTTCTCAAGCGCAGCATCCGGTGTTTGCGACTGAACAACGGCAAATCCCGATGATTTCAATCGCGGCGTCAAGTCCTCCTTCGTTCCAATTGACTTCGAGATCAAGAGAACCGTTCCCTTGTATTGATCTGCAACCAAATCCAGCAGGAATTTCGATTCATTCTCCAAATATTCCGACACACTCACTTGATAGACTTTCCTAATCCACTCCAATGTGGAGGAAGAATTCCTCAGAAGTTTTCTTTTTGATATGACTTCTTTTACTGCACGGCTGTACATCTCAAGTTTTACCTCACGTTGTACGGATTGCTCGACTTCAGGAGGAATCGAGAGAGAGACCGCGATATCGTGGAGAGAATGACCTACGTCCTCCTTCGGCGATCCATTGACCCAAGCCACTTCCATCGAAGCACGGAGTTGTTTTACTGCATTTTGGAGATTCTTCGTCGTGATTTCCTCACGAGCCTTCTTCTCCTGTTCCAGTGCCAGTGTCAGCTCCTCGAGCTGTCGCCGCATCTCTTCTACTTTTTTCCGCTCTTCGGCCGCTCGTGCCTCCGCTTCTTTGCGCCGCTGCTCCTCTACAGATCGCGCCTCCACTTCTTGTCTCAACTTCTCCTCAGCAAGCCGGGCTTCCAATGTCGCTCTGGCCTCCATATCCCGCTTCCGCTGTTCTTCTTCGTACTTCAATTCCATCGACGCGCGCATCTCGACTTCTTGTTTCCGCCGTTCCTGGAGAATACGCTCCTCCATTTCCTGCTTCAGTCTTTCTTCAGATAAGCGAGCTTCGACAGCAGCCCGAATTTCGGCTTCCTTTTTCACGCGTTCATCAAGATACCGAGATTCCATCTCCCTCTTGATACGCTCTTCCTTGACGCGCGCTTCAACAGCCGCGCGAAGGTCGTCTTCTTGCCGTCTGCGTTCGTCGACGAGGCGGGCTTCAGTAGCCGCCCACAAATCGGCGTCCTGTTTCTTCCGTTCTTCAGCTATCCGTATCTCGATTTCTCTTCGGATTTGATCCTCGGTGGGGTCTTGGTGCGACCCTTTGTGATGCTTCTCAGCCTCCACTCGTTTTTTCTCTTCCGCTGCAATTTTTGCTTCCAATTCCCTCCGTTTTCGTTCTTCGGCCGCGACACGTGCTTCCAACTCCTTCCTTCGCTGTTCTTCGTCCGAAAGCTGCTCTGATGGCTTTTTCCCTCCATCTGTTCCTGATTGACTTTTTGCAATCGCTTCCTGAACCTGTTCGAGAGCTACCGGCTTGGCTACCTTTGTCTCGGTCTTTTTCTTTTCCTGTTGCTCGAAATAAACGATTCGATCCTCGAACGCATAGATATATGGATTCGTGGGATCCAATTCCTTTGCTTTCTGCAATTGTTCCTTGCAGAGCCTGAAATTCAGATCCTTGAGGTGCTTATCAGCGAGCAACAAACATTGTCGCGCAGCATCTTTCGAGGCGGGAGTAGGCTGGACAGGATTTGAGCTTTTTACCGCCATTGAGTCAAATTCTCAAGGTTTCTTTGGATTTGCACTATATTGGAAAAGTATAATAAGAATTCATAGAGAGAAATGCAACCGACCATGAAGCTCCATCAGAAAACATATGTATGTGGTTTTCGCTGAAGAATTACTTCAGCCGAGTGCTCTAAGTGACGACACTTTGAATTTCGGCGGTCGGATCACGATACCGCGTTGCGCCAGTTGTATCTCTCAATTGATTGCAGCGAATATACTGTCAGAGGTCGCTTTGTTAAAACGCAATGTTCACTCAGTGAGAATCCTAGTCCATAAATCTGGAAGACACTCTAGCCAGAGCAAGAAATGAATCGGCTCACCGCGATATTGCACAACAAAACCTGCACGGTTTGCCAGTTACACAGCACTGATGTCCTCGTGCCCTGTTTTTTTCTTAACAAGAATGATGGTTCGTTGACTCTCCTCTAACCACAACAACTCTGAGGACAACCTTGCCAACGTTAAGACCATCGATGCCTGTTTCATCTTGACATTTAGATTACGTTGAATTAGGCCGTTCTTATGAGACTTCTTATGCCAAGCATTTTTTTTGATCGGCTTGAAAGAAACCTCGCAAATTTCAGGGAGACCTAACTCAAAATAATACACCTCCGAGTCTTGAATTTTCCCATAAATTAACATACTATCAAAAGTGTTGCATCCATCCAATCCAATAATTCAAGAGAATGACATCGACTCCCGGCTCATCCCTATTGCGCATCCTGGTCGTTGACGACGAGGATTCCTATCGCATGGGCCTTGAAATGGCCCTCAAATTGTCTCACAAGTACATTCCAAAGTCCTGTAATTCAGCAGCGAGTGCTATGGATGAGCTCAAGACCGACACGTTTGATGTTGTCATTCTTGACTACAATATGCCTGAAATGTCGGGATTGGATCTCCTCCATTGGATGCAGAAAGAGAAAATCAATACACCGGTAATCATGCTGACGGCCGCAGGCTCGGAAACCATCGCTGTCGAAGCCATGAGGCTTGGCGTGTACGATTACTTCCGCAAAGATCAGATCGATATCAATCGTTTACCTATCGCCGTGATGAGCGTTCACGAGCGATATTTGTATCGCAAAGACCTCCATCGACGTGAGGTGGAGGAAAAAACAACAAAGGGAACCCAGAGAGACTTGGAATCTCTCAAAATGTTTGAGAATACTGTGAATTCTCTCGGACAATTTGTCGAAAGCAGTCTCACAGGGCTCTTAAGAAACCTACAGCGTCAAGAGGAAGAGATTCTCCGGCTTGTTCAGCCTGATGCAAAAGGAAGATGTCGTGAAGTATTTGTTGAGCTTAGAAAAGGAATCGAAGTCGTTTCCACCGGCATGAAGTCTATGCTGGATCTCACGTCCCTCGTCACGAAGAAAATGGAAAGTATTCAGGGTTCACGAACGGCTGATTCGGACCAGTCGCATACTCCCGAATAGTTTCACACCCCGTCACTTTGAATAGCACCATGAACCCGGTGTTACAGCGCGCTCTGGTCCCGCTTCGTCGTTGGTCCATCCAGGGAACAACCTCAGTATTCAAATCTGTCCTGTCGATTGGGCTTACACACGTTTCATCAGACCAATGGGAGGTTAGATGAAAACCAGCAGTGTCCTCGAATTCTGTTGTCTCCTCATCCTGGTAATCATACTCAGCGGCTGCCTTGTTTACGAAACTGTAGAGTACCGTGTCAACGTAAACCCCGATGGTAAGAGTGGAACAATCTACATCAAATATGGGAATATTGAATCAAGCGCAGCCGAACCAAGCAAGCAAAACGAGGACTTTGAAGAACTCTTAAGCAAGTGGAAAGACGATAAGTACCTCTTGGAGCGGTTGAATGATGGAGTCTATATCAAAAAGCGAGAATTGACACTGGCTCACGGAATCCTCGCCTGGCAGGAATTTGGTATCTTTTCTGATGTTCAGAAAATGAAGGATGGCATTTCATACGAGGACACAACCCACATCACCTTGGGAAGAGACGAGACCGTTGTATCAACCAACGGAACAGTCTTGATCAGTAAGGATAGCACCGTTGTTGTGTGGCCCCCGCATATGCAAGACTTCCACATCAAGGTTCAACAGCAG
>JADGQA010000343.1 GCA_017882185.1 Bacteroidota bacterium | reverse complement strand
CGGAGAACTCTGTCATTCACGTTGGACAAGAAACCATTGGCGGCAAGGAGCTCGCAATCATTGCCGGACCGTGTTCTGTCGAGAATTGGGAGCAATTGCGGCAGACAGCTCGCGCGGTGAAGGAAGCAGGGGCAAAGTTTTTGCGTGGTGGAGCGTTCAAGCCACGGACATCTCCTTATTCGTTCCAGGGAATGAAGGAGGAAGGACTCGTCTTGTTGCGCGAAGCACGTGCCGAAACCGGACTCAAAATCGTTACAGAAGTAAAGGATGTGCTTACCCTGGCCGCAGTTGCAGAAGTCGCCGATGTTATTCAAATTGGCGCACGAAATATGACGAACTTCAGTTTGCTCGAAGCCGTTGGAGACTTACGAAAACCAGTTCTCCTCAAGCGGGGGATTTCGGCAACAATCGAGGAGCTGCTGATGGCCGCAGAATATATCCTGGCCCGTGGCAATTTGAACGTAATCCTTTGCGAGCGTGGTATCCGGACATTCGAGCCGTACACGCGCAACACACTCGACCTGAATGCAGTACCGGTGGTCAAACGACTCTCTCATTTGCCGATCATCGTCGATCCGAGTCACGGGATCGGAATGTGGGAAGGCGTCGCACCCATGGCCCTGGCCGGAATTGCCGCCGGGGCCGATGGTCTAATCATCGAAGTCCATACAAATCCCGAGGATGCACTCTCGGACGGTTACCAGTCACTCAAGCCAGAAAGGTTCAGACAACTCATGGAAAAAATCAGACAGATCGCTCCAGTCGTCAACCGCACGGTGGGAACGGAGGTGAACGCGTGAGTTATCCAGTCAAACGATTCGAGAAATACTCTTTCCCTGACGATCGGGGATACTTCGGTTTCTATGGGGGCCGGTTCGTACCGGAGACTCTCCTGCCGGCACTTCTCGAGCTGGAGAACATGTACAAGGATGCACTGGCAGATCCTTCCTTCCAGAGCGAATTCACCGAAATGCTGCAGGAGTACGCGGGAAGGCCCACTCCGTTGACCTTTGCGGACAGACTCACCAGTCACTATGGTGGCGGCAAGATTTATCTGAAGCGCGAAGACTTGTGCCACACCGGCGCACACAAGATTAACAACGCGGTGGGACAGATCCTGCTCGCGAAGCGTTCAGGGAAAAAGCGCATCATCGCAGAAACTGGCGCAGGCCAACACGGTGTAGCAACAGCGACTGTCGCCGCAAAAATGGGACTCTCCTGTGTAGTCTACATGGGCGAGGAAGATATGATTCGCCAACAATCGAATGTTCAGAGGATGGAGCTTCTCGGAGCTCAAGTTGTTCCCGTAACAACCGGGAGCCGCACTCTCAAGGATGCAACGAGCGAGGCAATCAGGGATTGGGTGACGAATGTCGATTCAACCTTTTATATCATCGGTTCTGTCGTTGGACCGCATCCCTATCCGATGATGGTAAGAAACTTCCAGACAGTCATCGGTGAAGAAACGCGATCACAAGTGCAGAAGAAGGAAGGTCGATTGCCCGACATCCTCCTCGCGTGCGTGGGCGGAGGAAGCAATGCCATCGGACTCTTTTATCCATTTCTCACGACCGAGGTTCGAATGATCGGGATTGAAGCGGCAGGACACGGATTAGACACAAACGAACATGCTGCTACATTGACAAAAGGGCATCCTGGGGTTTTGCACGGTTCGATGAGTTACATTCTGCAAGATCGCAACGGACAGATTATGCTTCCCCATTCAATTTCTGCGGGACTCGATTATCCGGGGGTCGGACCTGAACACAGTGCTTTGAAGGATTCGGGCAGGGTCGAATATGATTCCATCCGGGACGACGAAGCAATCGCCGCCGCGCACCGCCTCGCGAGACTCGAGGGAATCATACCGGCGCTCGAGACAGCACACGCACTGGCATATCTCGAGAAGTTGATGAAGTCGACGACGAACGATACCATCGTCGTCGTCAATGTTTCGGGAAGAGGCGACAAGGACCTGGCCCAACTTATGTCGCACAAATCAGACTGACAATCCGTGGGACGCATCGAAGAAAAACTCTCCTCGCTGAAGCGTGAAAAGAAAAAGGCGCTTGTATTTTTCCTGACAGCCGGATTTCCAAAACTCGATTCGACGGAGGGGTTTGCTCTTGCTCTGGAACGAGGGGGCGCCGACATCCTCGAGATCGGCATGCCCTTTTCGGATCCTCTTGCAGATGGGCCGGCAATTCAGGAAAGCTCGAACATAGCGATCAAAAACGGAGTGACGCTTCAATCCGTTCTTGAAACCGCACGCGCCATTCGTGCCAAATCGAGCATTCCGCTGGTTCTTATGGGTTATTTGAATCCTATTCTCCGCTTCGGCGAAAAGGAGTTCTTTTCGAAAGCTGCAAAGGCAGGCGTTGACGGAATCATACTACCAGAGCTTCCGTACGAAGAGACATCCCGATTCAGAACATTGATTGATGGGAGCGGTCTCTCTCAGATCCTTCTTGTTACTCCGACGACATCCCCCGAACGTATCCGAAATATCGATGCCGCTTCCAACGGATTTCTCTACTGCGTATCGACGACCGGCGTTACGGGAAGCGGGCACGGATCGAACATCGGCAAGTATCTGGAAAATGTTCGCAAGAACGCGTCGAAGAATCCGCTGCTTGTTGGATTCGGCATTTCGACTCCACTGGATGCCGCTTCAATCGCAAAATCTGCGGATGGTATCATCATCGGGTCAGCGCTCATCAAACGGATTTCATCCGGCG
>JADGQA010000124.1 GCA_017882185.1 Bacteroidota bacterium | reverse complement strand
AAACTCGGATTTGATCCACCGCCGGGCCGCTCCTATTCCTCGGACATCGCTCACCGTGTCAGACATTGTGTGACGAGTGCCGAAGCCCACGAGCTTTTCATCGATAGCCTTCAGACTTGATTTTGAAATCTCCGATACGATACTTTCCACGGTCTTCGATTTCTCAGAAGGCTGTTGAGAAAACCCGCGAGAGAAGGCCAACGCCACCAAAGCAAAGGACAGGACTGCTTTCATCTCCACCGCTCCTTTCAGATTGTTATAGTAATCAACGCTTCCAATCCAGTGTACGCGATCCGACGAGCCACGATGAACATTCTTATACCATCAGCTCAGGATACTTAATGCCAGTTGCCGTATTGAAGAGGACAATGGTGTCGCTTCTCTTGACAAAATTCTTCTTGAGCAGATTTCGAAGTGCGACAACTGTTGCGGCCGCTTCAGGACATATGAAAAATCCTTCCTTAGCCGCCATTTCTTTTATCGAAGCAACGATTTTCCCGTCCGGAACGGCAACTGCGCAACCTTTACTTTCATAGATCGCTTTGAGGATGAGATGATCGGCGAACGGTTTCGGCACACGCAGCCCGGATGCTATTGTTGATGCATTGTTCCAGAATTCTGAATCATTTCGCCTTTCATCAAATGCCCTCACAATCGGCTGGCATCCGGATGATTGAACAGAAATCATCTTCGGCCTTTTCGACCCGATCCATCCGAGCTGTTCCATCTCATCGAACGCTTTCCACATGCCAATAAGACCGGTGCCTCCGCCTGTCGGATAGAAGATAACGTCAGGCAATTTCCAATCGAATTGTTCCGCAAGCTCGTACCCCATCGTCTTCTTTCCTTCAAGACGATACGGTTCCTTGAGCGTCGAGACATCAAACCAATCGGGGTTCGATCTGCGCGCTTCGACCATCGCCTTCGCAGCATCGCTAATCGTCCCTTGTACGAGGACGACGTTCGCGCCGTACGCCTGGCATTCTTTGATATTGACGATCGAAGTATCCTTAGGCATGAACACAAAGCATTTGATTCCGGCGCGAGCAGCATATGCAGAAGAGGCTCCGGCGGCATTACCGGCTGAAGGAATGCAAATGTTTTTGACCCCAAGCTCTTTCGATTTTGAGACAGCCAAAGCAAGACCGCGGGCCTTGAACGATCCGGTGGGGAGCAGACCTTCGTCCTTCATCCAGAGTTGTTCAGCGCCCAGATTAACCCCAAGCCTGGCAAGTTTGACCAACGGCGTGACGCTTTCGCCAAGCGAAACGATGTTTTCTTCGCGCTGGATCGGAAGGAGCGGCGAATACTTCCAGAAGGAATTGCCCGCGTGCGCAAGGTCACTTTTCTTCAGAGATTTCCTCGCTTCGATCAGGTCATACCGGGCAAGCAGCGATTTTCCGCAGGATTTGCACACAGTCTGGAGTTCCTTTGGTGAGTAGGTCAATCCGCAGACACTGCATTCGAGGTGGCTCAGAAACTTCTGCATGGGATTCGGGTGTTCTAATTATCTCGCGTGGAGTTCATGTTCTTGGAATGTAGCCCAAGGTCGATGAAGAATCAAGAAAGACGTTACAGGAGTGGCATTGGTACCGAGATCACTGAATCGATTGAAGTTCGACATACCGTTTTCTATATTCGATTGAAATGTTCAACGCGATCTCTCACGTCTTGCCAGGAGGATCCATGAAGGCGCTCATCAGTATCTCAATACTGCTTTTCGTTCTGATGCTCTCCACCGAGATTTCAAATGCTCTTCCAAAGTATGCGAGCCGGACGGGGTACAAATGCCAGTCGTGCCACATCAACCCGACCGGCAAAGGCATGCGCAATGAGTTTGGCTCCACCTACGGGCGGGACGATATTACACTTCCCACCTACAAAAACGTCACCGACTACGACGATATCACGACAAGACTTGGACCCAATCTCTCATTTGGGGGAGACTATCGGTCGATGTTCTACTATGAAACGCAAAATCAGGCAAGTACGTTCTTCCAGATGCAGGCAGCGTTCTACGTCAACTTGCGCCTCAACAAGAAATTTCAGATCTATGCCGACAAGGATTTTTTGGGTGATGCGGAGATTTTCGGACTGGCAAGAGTGTTGCCATTAGACGGTTACGTGAAGATCGGAAAATTCATCCCGGCATACGGAACGAAAGTCGACGATCACAACTATTTCATCCGCGGCGGCCCCTACAATCCCGGAATCCAATTTGCAGGCCAGTTCCCGCCAGGCTATCCCACCGGCCTTCGATTCGGCGAGCTTTCGGAAGATACAGGACTCGAGCTCGGATTCGCCCCGAGCATATTCACATTCAGCGCCGGTGTTTTTGACGGATTACCGGGCGTCAATCTTCCTACCACAGGAACGAAGAATAAGAGTATCGCGCTTCGAGGCGATGCTCGCTTCAAGCTCGCCGGGATCAATTGGAACTTTGGGGGATCGTACTACAATTCTCCATCCCTGTCGGACCGTCGGACGTTTTATGGTGCGTTCGGCGCAATGACTCTCTTTGAGAATCTTACGCTGACGAGCGAAATCGACTACGCCGAGCATCAACCTTCCGCGTTGCCAACTACAGTCGGAATGATGTGGTGGCATGAACTGAATTGGATGGTCACACCAGGGATGGATTTGAAACTCGCCTACGAGTCGTATGATCCGGACAAAGATCTGCAAAATGGAGTATTCAGTCAGGTCACGGTCGGAGCGGAATTGTTTTTGCTGAGCGGTGTTGAAGTGCGACCACTCTATCGGATTAATCTGAACAGTCTGCCCAATGGTGTGAAGGCGAACACAAATGAGTTCATCACTATGTTTCACTTTTTTATTTGAGGCTTGGAACTAATGTCTTCGCGCAGAGGTTCTTAGTATTGCCTTTGCCGACAATGTTGAATAAAGAAACCAACAAGGACAGATTCAGTGAAAACACTACACAGGCTGACAATATTCTCCGGATTTCTTTTTGCAGGTCTTATCGGCTGTAAGGACCAGGGGAAGACTGCGCCGACAGCACCTGTTGTGATAGCGAATAGCCTGTCAGTTGGTCTAGACACGGTGTTCACGTTTCCGCAGGACACTGTGGTGCTCACGATTCAGGGTGGAACGCCGCCATACTCCGTTGCGCCGCCTCCAACCTCTTCTGCACAATGCAGCATTACGGATTCTACGTTGACCATTATAGGAAGCTCTATTGGATCAAACATTGCAAGGATCACAGACGCCTCCTCACCCGCACATTCTGTCGATCTGCCAATCATTGTTGGAACGGCGGTCTCGTTTGCGAATAGTATTCAGCCGATATTCGTTAGCCGTTATGGATGCTCGGGAACCATCGGCGGATGTCACGGTGGCACAATGGGGCTCTTCCTCGACAATGCAACAGTGAGTTATCAGAATCTCGTCAACGTCCCGGCGCAATCGGCTGGATTCATAGGATACAAGAGAGTCGCTCCAAGAAATCTCTCGAATTCATTGCTCTATAAGAGACTTTCTTCAAACGATCCAGCCATCAGTATGCCGCAAGGACGTACTGCCCCACTCGACACCACATATCTCAATAACGTCCGGACGTGGATACTCCAAGGGGCTCGCTTCAACTAGGCCGAAACTCCCAACATCGAAGAGGTGGAAATGAACGTGTGGAAGTTAATTGCTCTCGTGACCACGGGATACCTGCTGTGTGTGAACATCGAGCCGACAGCTGCGCAAGAGAAACCATCAGGCGGGCAAACGAAGGTGTATACCTATGAAAAAGACGTAGCGCCAATCGTGAAGACCTATTGTATGTCGTGTCACGGGTCTGACAACGAGAATCCGAGCGAACTCTATATGGACGACTACGAGACTTTGATGAAGGGCGGAAAACATGGAGTTCCAGTCGTTGCAGGCAAGCCCGACGAGAGCTCCTTGTACTTCAAGCTTTTACCGGAACCTCCGTTTGGAAGGCAAATGCCACGCGGCAGGAAGAAAATCACTCCCGAAGCAGTAAAAATGATTCACGATTGGATTGAACAAGGAGCGAAGAAAAAATAATAGCTTGATAGGTGACCGTCACTTGTCCTTCGATTTGGCCGGCGAACTGACGCTCACTTGAGTTAGTCCACTTTTTCAACTTTGACGCTGTTCGTTGTCCCCTTTGCCGTGAGCGGTATTCCCGCCGTAAATACCACATAGTCTCCCGACTCCACGTACCCGAGCGACTTCAGTATTCCCTTGATCCTCTTTAAGGCGGCGTCTGTATCCTCAGCGAAATCCGGGATGACGATTCCGCGGACTCCCCAAACCATGTTCAATCTGCAAAGAACTTTATCCCTGCCGGTCACAGTAATTATTTTCGCTTCAGGGCGATACTTACTGATGCGCAACGCAGTCACTCCAGTATGCGTAATTGGAACAATTGCCTTCGCCTTGACCTGTTTTGCCAGAAGACACGCGGAACGTGCGATGGCATCGAATACGTTGTCCTCCTGGCTTCCCGGCGTCTGAACAATGTCGAGCCGGTCTTTGTGTGTCGCTTCAGCCCTCCGGATGATTCTATCCATAACGGCAACAGCCTCGACAGGGTATTTCCCCAAAGACGTCTCCCCGCTTAACATCACGGCGTCAGTCCCGTCCATCACGGCATTAGCGACATCTGTTGCTTCGGCACGCGTCGGCCGGGGATTCTCAATCATCGATTCAAGCATTTGTGTCGCAACAATGACCGGAACCCCCTGCTCATTGCACTTCCGCACGATCATTTTTTGAATGATCGGAACTTCCTCCGTCGGCACTTCGACTCCGAGATCGCCACGAGCAATCATAATCCCGTCGGACTCGGCGATAATCTTGTCGACGTTACTCACTGCCTCGGATTTCTCGATTTTCGCAATAATCGGGAATCTGCTGCCTTTTTGCGCTTCGCTCATGATAGTTTCTCGCAACTTCCTAATATCCTCCGGGCCTCGCACAAAGGAAAGAGCGACGTAGTCGACGTCGTTTGCGAGACCGAATTTCATATCTTCAATGTCCTTTTCAGTCACGGATGAGGCGCTCACCCGCACGCCCGGCATATTCATTCCCTTGTGCTCAGAGAGGATGCCTCCATTCACTACAATGCATTTCACCTCAGTACTCGTCTTCGAAACAACTTTGACACTCATTTTGCCGTCATCGAGAAGTATTAGGTCATTTGGTTCCACATCGCCGGGAAGGCCTTTATAGGTCGTCGAAACCCGATCAGCAGTCCCCGCGATATCCTGTGTCGTGAATGTCAGGTACGTGCCTTCCTGAAGCACAACCGACTTGTCTTTCAGCATTCCGGTCCGGATCTTCGGACCGCTGAGATCTTGCAGAATGCCAATGTGTTCCCCCGTTTGCTTGCGGGCCTCACGGATATTCTCGATGGTCTTCAGATGCTCTTCATAGGTGCCGTGGGAAAAATTCAACCGTGCAACATCCATCCCGGCCATGACGAGCTTCACTAGCTGGTCGACGCTTTGCGAAGCTGGCCCGATGGTGCAGACGATCTTCGTGTTTCCAAAATCCTTCGTGCGTATCATGCTTTGACACCCTTGATCAGTTGAATGGAATCTGCGATGGAGGGAAGAATATCTCCCGCCTTGCCGAGAAGCGTTTCATCGAATATCCTCGATTGCTCGGTACGTTCAATGTTCACTTCAATGGTGTATGCACCCGCCTGTTTCGCAGTCATAGGCAGAGAGGCCGCTGGATATACAATTGCCGACGTTCCAACGCAAATAAAGAGACTGCATCGTTGCGCCGCCCGCTCTGCCTCTTCAAAGACGTGCTGGGGAAGCATTTCACCAAACCAAACGACATCCGGACGAACGAGACCACCACACGTCTTGCAGCGGGGAACCTTGTTCTCACCGGAGAAATCGGGATGATCATCCTTTGCTCCGCACTCGATACAGTAGCTTTGCATAATGTTGCCGTGCAGCTCGAGAACGTTCTTGCTCCCGGCGCGTCTGTGAAGATTATCAACATTTTGAGTAATAAGCGTAAAATCGTCCACACCTTGTTCAATCCTCGCAAGAGCAATGTGACCCTGATTCGGCGTTACCGTCTCTATGAGTTGCCTGCGGTAGTTATACCATTCCCAAACAAGCTGTGGGTTTCGGATGAAGGCGTCGAAGTTCGCGAGTTCCTCAGGTCTGAATTTTTTCCACAGCCCTTCCGCCCCTCGGAAGGTTGGAACGCCGCTCTCGGCGGAAATCCCAGCACCGGTCAGGACGCAGACTGTTCGGGTCTCCTGAAGAATCCTGCATAATTCGTCCGACAGTTTCATCGCGCGGGCTCCAGTGAAAGAACGTCGCGGCACAACCGCTCGATGACATCACGCTGCATCGGCATCCGGCGGTATTCCCCCTGCAACCAAAGTTGAACCTGATCGCTGTAATGTTTGTAGAACACCTGACCCGACTCTCCCGGCGGCGTTACGGCCCGCGTATTATTCATGTCCGCAAGATCAAAGATTTGTCGTGTCGAAGGACCAACGGTATTCGCATACGGTTGATTCAAACTGAAATCTCCCTTCCAGATCGTCGAGTGAGAGCCTCCGACAGCGTACGGTCCAATGTCAAAAATGGGTCTCAGAAGACTGTTCGCACTGAAAATATGTTTGAACTCAATTTTGTGCAGTCTCCCCCATTGCCATTCCTTGAGCTCTCCTCCCAGCAAGCCTTTGAGGTCATTCACTGCATCCTCCAGGCTCTTTCGGATGATTTCATTCTTTGTTTCTGTCCGTGGCGTCGTGATATCGTCAAACCAGGCAGAAGAATCCTTTTGCAGGAGCTCGGTTATGATCGTCATCGGCATGGTTGCCAGCGTGTCGTACAATCCAATCAGTTGGCCGCCAAATTCGTCGTCGAACGTATTGTGAATGGTCCTCAGAAAAAAATCTTCGAACAGGGTCGTCGCGACATCGTTCCTGGTCATTTCGAAATTCCAGGTGCGGAAGTACGTCAGTGCCGTCCTTATATCTTCATTCCTAACATCAACACTGTCAAACGCTTTCAAGATAATCGGGACCAGTTCACGCGCTTGAAGAGACACAAGATCGAGTTGAAGACGTTGAACATCCTCAACGGAGAACTTGTCCTGACTGTTCAGGACCTCGTTGATGCGCATGGCTCGCCAGGGGGGCTCCCAAGTGTTCGAAATGTAATAGGGATACGAGTCATCGATGATCTTATTATTGGCCGTGGCGATGAAGCCCTCCGGGGGGTCGAACCGTTGTGGCATCTTTTCGAACGGAACGTATCCCTTCCATTCGAATTGACCAGTATTGCCCGCCAACGGCACTATTGCCGAATTCACCGTACGAATCGGAAGCTTGCCACCCGTATAGTATCCGATATTGCCATCAACGTCTCCGTAGACAAAATTTTGTGCTGGCGATCCAAAAGATTTCAGCGCTTCTTTGAACTCATCCCAATTTCTCGCACGATTGATCAGATAGAATGTCCTTGCTTCGTCGGATGGATCATTCCCCGTCCATCGCATCGAGATGAGCTGGGGCGAAAACCGAGCGTTCGATTCTATGCGGTTGACAATCGGTCCGTGGTGTGTCCAATAAGAGGTGTACACGATCGGAAGTGAGTCCTTTACTACAATGGTGTCGACATACTGGATCATCGGACGCCACTCATTGTTGAACCGGTACTTCGTCGGATACTGCACCGAATCGACTTCTTCCACATAGTAATCGGCATCGTCCATCATCGCGCTTGTCACTCCCCACGCAATATGCTCGTTCCGCCCAATCACGACAAAGGGGACGCCGGCAATACTAGGCCCGGCAACATCAACATCAGGAGTGTTCAGATGCAGCTCATACCATCGCCCCGGCGCCATCAGCACAAGATGGGGATCATTCGCAACGATCGGCTTGCCGCTCATCGTTTTTGCACCGCTAATCGCCCAGGCGTTACTCCCGGAAGATATATCACTGATACCCATCAGCCTGCGGTAGGAAACGTCTGCTTGCATGAGCTGGGTTGGGAACAATATTGTGCCTTTCCTTTTCCCCTCCTTGGGAAGAATGAACGGAGCTCCTGCCGGCCAGTTGGGAAACACCTCTCTGGCTCTTTCCTCTCCAAACTTCTGGACCAGAACACCCATGAGGATGTCCGTCCATCGCGAGAAATTCAGTTCCCACGCCATCAGGCGGCTGATGACGAGCGAATGTTCAATGGTCCACGGTTCGGGCTCGAACTTAAGCATATCGAACTCAATCGGGTATTCCCCCCTGTGGGATTCGATGAATGCGTTGACACCATCTGCGTATGCCTGAACGGCACTGCGGACTTGCGGGTCGAGCAACCCGGCGTTTCTTTTTGCCAGTCTCCAGAGACCGAGCGTTCGGAACATCTTGTCCGCCGGGAGAGCAGACGAGCCGAGAATCTCGGAGAGGCGACCCATACCAGCGCGACGCACCAGTTCCATTTGCCAGAGACGCTCCTGGGCATGCACATACCCAACGGTGAAATAACCGTCGTGATCGGAAGCTGCGTAGATGTGCGGGACACCATAGGTGTCACGATAGACTTGAACCCCTGATAGCAGACCTTGCACCTTTTCGGTCCCGGAATTCATCGGAAAGGATTTGGTGACAAGATAGTATGTAGTACCTGCACCAACGATGAGCAGGATAAGAATCGTTCCGGCAATACCAACTAGAATTTTTTGGCGAGTGGACATTTCATTCCTGTCAAGTGGTCGGTAACATTCAGAACTCGTTGGATGAAACTGAGGCTCAATGTAAAGAAAGATGAGAGGTGTTGCAACAAAGCCGAACAATTCGTGAGTCAAGAATTGATCGCTGCCAAATCAACACGCCTGCGCTGATTGTCAAAGGAGTGTTGGCCTGATTCGGCAATCTAGGTCAACTGAACCATCGATGCGAATTATGAATCTACTCTTCTTCATCACGATGCACTATGGATGGAGAGAACGCAGGGATGCACACGGAGATATATTCCGCCCCATCGGATTCCGGGGTGCTGTATTGAACCCACTCCCCTTTCTGAACGACGATCGCCTGGCCCGACTTTACGTCGACCAATTCTTTCTTTGATTTGACCCGAACAGTTCCTTCGAGAACGATAGTATACTCCATGAATTCAGGGGTCTGTCCCGGCTCAAGCCAGCCGGCCGGGCTTCTCATGCGGGCGACGCTGACATTGTTGTCCCTGGAGTTGACTCGACCGATGAATTCTTCGATGATTTTGGGTTTGTTTCCGGCGGCTTTGATAACAGACGGCGATTTGACAATCGTTGGCATGGGGGAATGCCTTTCAGACTAATTTGGAGTGCAATTTGGAAAATGACGAGAGTTGACTCTTCAAAAGACAAACGGGACTATTCTTTTTGTCCGTTTTGCGTACTCAGAATACCCGGGGTAATCAATCACAACCAGCCGCTCTTCACAGAAGATTCTAATTGCCGCTCCCAGACAGACCACGCCAAAAAGCGCGACATTCCGCCAACTCCAATTTCCAGCAACGCCTGCCAGCGTAAAATACACGATCGCAGCGTAAATTGGATGACGGATGAACCTGTAGGGGCCCGTTGTTACGAGCCCGCCTTCGGTGGGATTCGCGGCATAGTGAAAGCTGCGCAAGCCGAACGTGATGCGGGCCCACACCATCAAGCCGACAGCGAGCGTTTGGACTGCAATCACGAGCGGCGACCAGGAAAAGAGACCTTGGAAGTAAATCAGGGGCACCAACGCCAGGACCATAAGGATGTAACCGACAACAGAAAAGATTCGGAATGTTGTCATCTACGCATCGTATTTATGACGATCGTCTTCTGCATGGTTACAACAGTAACGAATTTTTGGCAATTGACAAAACCAAATACTACACCAAGCGATCAGCTCGAATCCGCTTGTGAATTGAATAATGCGAAACAAAGAACGAATACTGTGATGGACCAAATGGTGTTCGGTTCGACAGGAACCGATTAGAATGAAGAATCCGCCTAGACAGCAGGCGGAT
>JADGQA010000123.1 GCA_017882185.1 Bacteroidota bacterium | reverse complement strand
GAACTTGAAGACGAAGCCAACAAGGTTGATGCAGCCAAGCAGCAACCACCACAGCAGTAATTCGCTTCGAGTGCGTTCGAAGAGTTGAACGAGAGCTCCCCTCGAAATCTGCGGGGAGCTTTTTTACTTCAGGGTATTCCGTATGCTGACAATTTGGTTTCCACTTCTCCCTATACTTCTTTCTTTTCATCTCTGGGCTTCCCCTAACCCGCTCCCGGAGAATATCTATCCCCTCTGGTTCTTTAATCCCCCTGCCGGATCACCAACGTTTGTGGTCGGTTATAGCAGCGAGCATGCGTACTTAGACTCGGCGATCAATGCGGCAAAACGAGAAGCCGCCCTAAACTATGTGAAGATCCGACAAGTGCAAATCGCGGGCGAGCAAGGATTGGCAACGCTGGCTGCGGGAACTATCACGGTCGGGTCCACGATCAAGGAATTCTATGATACCACCGAAGCCGAGCGACTTGCAGGGAAGATGAAAATGCTTGATTATTTTCGGCGTGGTGGCTCTGTCGCTCTCCTTGCATCGACAGATTCCGTGGGCAATGTTCCGGGTGCCAGGCGCGTGGATGCGGCAACGCTGCCGATGCCCTCGTGGACGAGCGTCATCCCCGAACAGGCCGGCTATATTTACAATTCAGGGCTCGCGACCCTGTATTATAATGAATTCAATTCGTGGCGTGAGGCGGAACGGAAAGCGAGGATTAATCTGGCCTTGACGGTGTATACAAAAGTGAAATTCCTCGGGAAAAAATCGGACAACATCTACTTTAGGGAATTCCAGATCGAAGAAACAAATGTAACCCTGCACGCCATAGATGTGGTTGCCCGGTGGAAGGACGTCAAGAATCAGATCTGCTACGTCCTTATGAGGGTGCCGGTTGGGAAATGATCGGCCTTGAGCTTGGGCGAAGAAGAAAGCGGGTACAGGTAATCAGTGTGGAAAAGCAATAGAACGGGGAAGACAAATCGATTTGATCACTCGAGGTAGCAAATCATTCGGAGAGGTCAATATGCATAGAACAACCAGACTCTCTTTACTCTTTGTGGTTTTGGTGGGAATCGTTGGGACTTCGCGTTCATACTCGCAGGACGATTATGAGAAGTGGAAGAAAGCAGAGGGAGACAAATATCAGCAATGGAAGGATGCACGAGACAAGGAGTTTACGGAATTCCTGAAAACAGAATGGAAAGCTTTCCAGGCATTCAAAGAACAGACTCTCTTTGATACGCCAAAACCAAAAACAATGCCGGTCGCCACGCCACGGCCTGTAACAAAGCCCGATCGTAAACAAAAGCTGGAACCCGAACAGAAACCGGAAGTGAAGGCAGAACCTAAACCGGAGCTCAAGGCGGAGCCGAAGCCCGAAGTGAAACCTGACGTCAAGCTTCAACCCACACCCCAACCGAAGACAGAACCGCAACCTGAGTTAAAGGTCGAACCCAAACCCGAACCAAAGCCTGAAGAAAAACCGGTCGTCAAAATGGAAACGAAACCGGAGTCGAATACCATTGTCGATCCCGAAAAAAATCCCAACAGCATGTCACTGGATTTCTATGAGGCGAGCGTCCCTCTGCTGTACGACAACGGATTGACGGCACATCTGGAAGGAGCCCCCAGCGCAAAGACGATCAGCGCTTTCTGGGAGGCAATGAGCAAATCCAACTATGAAGATTTCATCAAGCAGGCTCAGCTCTTCAAGGAGCAGATGAAACTCAATGATTGGGGCTATTGCGAGTTCGTGAACAAAACTGCTGAGCGGCTCTTTCCGGGATCCAGGAACGAGAGTAACATGTTCGATTGGTTCATGCTTTCCAAGTCCGGATATCAGGCTAAAATCGGCTATTCGGGAGACAATGTGTACCTCTTGGTTCCGACCTCAGGAGTTCTCTACGGCATCGCGTATTACATGTTCGGCAACAGCACCACGAAATTCTACAACGTGATGTTTGGCAAGTACGAAAAACCCCAGATCTCGACTCTGTATAGCTATGATCAGAATTACCCGAATGCCGTCAAGCTTACCGGCTATCGATTGGACGCGGCTCCGTCCATCCACAAGGACGTCCAAACAAAGACATTGAAATTCACGCACAACGGATCGGAGTACTCGGTAAAGGTTGAATACGATAGGAGCGCGGTCAAATTCTTTGAGTACTATCCACAGACAGATCTTGAAGTCTATTTTGATGCCGTGCCTTCGACAGATGCACGAACGTCGCTCCTGGAGGCATTGAGGCCTTTTGTCAAGGACAGATCTGAAACGGAAGCGGTTGACCTGCTCCTGCACTTTGTACAGACGGCATTCAAGTACGAAACAGACGATGAACAATTCGGACGCGAGAAGCCATTCTTTCCTGAAGAAACGCTCTTCTATCCGGGCTCCGATTGCGAGGATCGTGCCGTGCTTTTTTCATTTCTTGTTCGTAATCTTCTCGGGCTGGAGGTGGTTGGGCTGGAATATCCAAACCACGTGGCATCGGCAGTTCGTTTCAAAGGTGAAGTCAACGGTGACCAGGTCGTTTATCAGAACAGGAAGTATATTATCTGCGATCCCACGTATATCAACGCGGATTACGGAATGTGCATGCCACAGTTTAAGAATACAAAACCAGGTATTATTGCACTCAAGTGAAGGGGGGCTGTGAAGAACTCGTGCGGGATATTCTCTGCTATACAGAACACGGGCGACGAAAGCGGTCAATTTGTATTTCGTAAGAAGTAGCCGTAACATTTCTGGCCAGCTCTGAGGCTGGAGCGAGGTTCAAAGATTCGGCGATAGTATCACAACAGGACGTTTCAATCTACACAACCGGGAGATCGACTGATGTATTCAAAAATTCTCATATGCTTGTTTGCACTTCCACTTTTCCTCCAGGCGGAGATTCCGGATTGGGTAAAGAACCAGGGAAGGAGTGCAACGTACAGCGAATTGCGCTATTTGACCGGATTCGGAATGGCAAAGCTGGAAAAAAACGGCAACAAGGCCGAGGTGCGCCAGTTGGCATCCGACTATGCAAAGAAAAACCTGATCGAAAAGATCCGCGTCAGCGTCAGTTCCAACGTCGTGTCGAAAAACGAAGAGACAGAAAAGAAATATTTGACCTATTTTTCTTCCGCCGTCCAATCCACGGCTTCCATGGATTTGCAGGGACTTGATACGCAGATCTATTTCGATGACGACGAAAACATCATGTATGCTCTCGCGATCGTCAGCAGGGAGAATATCGCGGCGGTCTACGACAAACGTGTCTCAGATTTCCGGTCGGAAATTGAAGAGCACATGACGAATGGAAAAAGATACGACGAACAAAATCAAAGGGCGAAGGCACTGGAAGAATATCTTGCCTGCTATCCTCTCTTTCGTCAACTCGAAGAAGCAGAGACAATCCTGATGGCTGCAGAGACGAACCAAAGCAGATCGATGAGCGAGCTGGATGGGGCGGTCCAGTCCCAACAGATCAGCATGAATCAAGTTCGACAGGCTGTGGACAAGCTCGTGCAGAGGCCGATCAATACGACCGAAGATCTTGCCTGGTATCTGATGTATACGTTGAAGGGACAAGTCGACCTTCAGGGGAAGAGTGTCCTGGTGGCACCCTTTACGTATCAGGACACGAAGATGGGGAGCCCGTTTTCACGCTACTTCAAACAGTCACTCGAGAGCAAGGCGGTCGAGGTGGGTCAATGGAACGTCGTTCAGCAGACCGCCGATTTCCAACCGAAGATGGGAAATATCGCCAAAGAATATGCTCAAGCTTCCGGTGCGAGTTACATATTTACCGGTACATTTTGGGAGCTTCCGCAAGGTGTGAAGGTTCAGGCGATCCTAAGGAATGTGGCGGACAGTAAGCTTGTGGCAAGTGTTGAGCAAGTGTTGCCCGGTGCCGTCGTCCAATCGTCCGGTCAGAGTATAAAACCCCAGAACTTTAAAGAGGCATTTGCTGATCAGAAGGAATTCAAAAGCGGGGAGGTGGTGGGCAGTGGATTGAATATCGAAGTGTGGACGAACAAAGGAGTCGACAACCTCATTTTTACCAAAGGAGAGCGTATGACTGTCTTCGTCCGCGCCAACTTGCCCTGCTACATACGGTTTATATACCACCTTGCAAGCGGAGAAAGGACGCTATTGCTGAACAGTTACTACATTGACGATTCGAAAGTAAACAAAGTCTGCCAGATTCCGCCGGGTGGCGAATTCGAGTGTGATGCGCCGTTCGGGAGCGAGGTTCTTCAAGTGTTTGCACGGACCGAAGAATTCGACCCCGTGGTTACAGTCGACAAAGACGGATACAAATACCTGCAGGAAGATCTTAAGAAATTCCTTGGTGCAACGCGCGGGTTCAAAGCTGTCAAACAAGAAGTCATGCAAACGGAGCAACGGGTTACGATAACTTCGATGCAACAATAATATCCAAAGGAATTGCAGCCAACAGAAGAAACGGCTGAGTGGAGAACCATCGAGAAGAATAACAGGAAGGTCGAAAACGAGGAAAATGCCGAGATGAAAAAGCGAAGATCCCCAATAAGAAAAACAAAATCGATCAAGAATACTTCCCGGTCAACTCCTGTGAGAGGTTCACGTCGCTCCTCTGCTCCCCGGGCCCGGAACGTGCAAGTGCAAACCACGCAGAAAGATCAGGTAAAGGTGTCACCGACCCCACAAGCACAAGTGTTTAGGATCGAAGGCAAGCCAAGCCGTTATAGGCTCATCATTGGGATGGTAGTCCTCATTGGGATCATCTCCATCTATTTCTATGCCGACGTACTTCTGAGGCTGCGAAATTTCTATACTCTTCTTTTTGTGATTCCCCTCTATGCCTATGTGTTTGGTGATTTGATCGTCTGGATATGGTCCGGAGTACGAGCCGTGGAAGTAGATTCATCGGGATTGAAGATCATTCGTTCCAGCCGTCAACCAGTTAGATTCATCGGTATAAATGAAATCGCGAGTATCCGCGTCACATCAACGTTGGACGGGAAAATAGTAGATATTTTGCTCCACGGTGCAACGTCAAGGAAATTTCTCTGGATGTATTTCTATTCCGGTCCACGAGTCCATATTTCTCAGGCGCCATTTGACAAGAAGGATTTTACCGTATTCATCCAACAGGTTACCTCACTCGTACCCGTCTCTCATCAATCCTAACAATGTCCTGACTGCTGTTACAGAGTTCGGTCCGCGCAACACAAGAAGTTGACAACAAGAGAAATCCGATGAAAACTTACGCAATCTCAATTCTATCGGCACTGCTTACTGTTTCGTCTTTGATTGTGACCGCGCAGACGAAAAGCGAGAAAGCCCAGTTTGAAGAATTCAAAAAAGCACAGAAGAAGGGTCTGCTGGAAGAAGACTTTGCCTATCTGAAGTTTAAAGCCGAGGAGAGCGCACGATACAAGAAGTTCTATGAGGAAGAGCAGCGAAAGTTCAGGGAGTATGTTGCCGGTATCGAAAACATGTGGGGGAAAAAGAGAGTGGATACGAGCACGAACAAGCACTATATCGGTTATGACAAGGACTTTTCGGGCCGGAGGACGATAGACTTCGAGAAGGGACAAGCGAAAGTCGAAGTACTCGTTGACCCAAACGATGCTGCCGACGCAGCGAACGTGAAGAAGGTTGTCGAAAACGAGATTATCAAGATGATCAAGGATAAAGGTACCGACGATCCACTTGCAACGAAGGATCAAGCGTCGCCCCTGGAAATGCCGATCCTGGCAAATCAAGTAAAGACGAAAGACGGAAAGGCCGTCAAGCCTGAGAATGCCCAAACGTTTGCAGCGGAAGTTGCGTTAGGGTCTACAATCAAGCGTGAAGAAGTGACAGGCAAGGATGGGAAGAAACGGATAAGCGTTTCGGCGGCGTTCCCGCTCGTTCCGGACCACATCAAGCAGCGTGCAAAGGAATACCGGGTCCTGGTTCAGAAGCAAGCCAGGCGATTTAACCTGGATCCAAGGTTAGTGTTTGCGACCGTGCACACGGAAAGTTATTTCAATCCCAAAGCACGATCGGCATCTCCGGCATACGGCTTGATGCAGCTTGTCCCTACATCTGGCGCTCGATCGGCGTACCTCTTTGTCTATAAGGAAGACAAGCTTCTGACTCCGGACTATCTCTACCAACCGAAGAATAATGTCGAGCTCGGTGCAGGGCTTCTCAATTTGATGATGACGAAGGATTTCAAAGATATCAAGGATGAGAAGAGCCGCGTATATTGTGCAATTGCCGGCTACAACACCGGACCCGGCAACGTTGCTCGTTCATTTGTCGGAAAGCGAGATATCCCCAAAGCGATTCAGATGATCAATCAAATGACGCCCCAGCAGGTGTTTGACAATCTGCGAACAAAGCTCCCCTTCGAAGAAACGAGAACATATGTTGTCACCGTGACCGAGAAGATGCCGCTGTACGAAGAATGGAGCGGCACGGATTAGCGACCTCCGGCCCTCTGAGGAACTCGAACGGTTTAGCGCGCCGGTAAAACCAAACTATCGGTCCTTCTCGATAAATTCTTTCGTTGTCTCAATAGCCATCTGAATTTCTTCCGGCGTATTATAGAAGTGGGGGGAGTAACGCAGTTTTCCTTCCCGAAGTGAAATAACAATATTCTTTGCGAGCAGCTTCTTGAACACTGTTGCGGCATTGACGTGTGCAGGCAACGTTATCGTGACAATTCCCGCACGTTCGCTATCATTTGTTGGTGAATAAATCATCACGCCATCGATCTGTCGGAATCCGTCGGTCAAGATCCTCGTCAATGCGAGAATATGGTTCTCGATGGAAGGGATACCTTGATCCAGGAGAAGCGCGAGCGATTTCGACATTCCGCAAAAACCAAGGTGGTTAACCGTGCCCCCTTCGTACCGTTTCGCCGTTGATGCCAAAGGTTGGCCATAGTTATAGAAATTCCAGGCATCCTGCACACCAAGCCATCCCACGAACTGCGGGTGTATAGCTTCTTGAAGGGCCTCGTTGACATAAAGGAATCCGGTTCCCTGAACCGACATTTGCCATTTCTGCGCTCCAGCCGCCAATCCATCGATCTTCATTTTCTGGACGTCGACTTGAATGGCCCCAACGGCCTGGATGCCATCGACGACGAACCATATCCCTTGGTCGCGGCACATTGCACCGATCGATACAAGGTCAGCCCGAAAGCCGCTCAGAAATTGGACAGCGCTGAGAGCAACGACTCGGGTCCTTGGTGTGATTGACCTGGCTATCATTTCGGTCGTAATTCTGCCATCCGGACACTTGATAATATCGACGACGACGCCATACTCTTGGAGGTGATAATAGGGATAGACATTGGCTGGGAATTCCATGTCATTGAGAATAATTCTGTCCCCACGCTGCCACGGAAGTCCCGAAGCCACAATATTGATCGCGTCCGACGTATTCCCAATGAGTGCAATGCGGTCCTTGGATTCGGCGTGAATCATTTTCTGAACGGCGGTTCTGCAATCAGCTTCTATTTGGAGTTCATCATCATAGCTCACCGGGGATCCGTCGGAATGCGTTTGAAGGTACCTCGTCATCACATCGACGACGCGAGTCGAAAGAGGGCTTAGGGAGGCATGATTGAGATATATCTGGCCCGTCCGCAAGTGAGGGAACAGGGTCCGAATGCTTTCAAGGTTCGATTGATGAAACAAGCCAGGTGCTGATATTGACGACATACCCAACTATCTCCTAATCGTACCGAGATACAAAGAAAAAACCTTGTTCCGCCACGGAAACCTGAGTCGCGCAAATGCATAAGCGGCCATGGAACAAAACAACAACTGCCCCACGACGGAGACAGATGCAACGATGATTGCATTCAGGAAAAATCTTCCGAAGGGCTGCAATGTCATCACTTCTGCAAAATTCGACCAGCGAAGAACGGTAGGAATAAATTTTGGCGGGAATTGATACACCTCCAACTCTCCCATCAACGATGTGCTCAGCATCCACAGAAACGGCACAAGCATCGACAGCGCCAGAACCACAAGAGCTGCGTATGTGATCATTGACCCGAATCGTTTCATCATCACGTTTCTAATCTTTCCAATCTACGAGTTCCCAATTGATATCTCATGTATCTTCTGCATCAATCCCCAAAGCTTATTCCCAAGTCCCTTGCCGTAAGAATCGTATCGCAGTCCAGCGGGACAGTTTTCATCCGGTTCGTGGCCTGCTCGAGAGGAACGTACCGCACGGTGGGAGGATCGAGTGCCACCATGATGCCATTCTGTCCCTCATCCAGCGCCCTCACGGCCGCAGCGCCGAATCGTAATGCGATCAGGCGATCAAATGTCGTTGGAGTCCCGCCGCGAAGCAAATGCCCAAGGACAACGGTACGCGTCTCTTTGCCTGTCTTCTCCTGAAGTTCCCTCGCGACCGTTTCGCCGGCACCGCCAAGCCGCTCTGCACGGCCCAATTCTTTGGATACGACTGAGTGGGTTCCTCCTTTTGGCTTTGCCCCTTCAGCAACGACGATAATAGAAAAATGTCGCCCTTTTGCCTCACGTTGTCGGATTTTTTCAGCGATGCGTTCGATGTCGTAAGGGATCTCCGGAATTAAAATAACGTCAGCTGTACCGGAAACACCTGTATTGAGTGCAATCCAGCCGGCATATCGGCCCATTACTTCAACAACCATGACACGCTGGTGCGCCTCTGCAGTCGAATGCAGTCGGTCGACGCAATCCGTCGCGAATGAAACAGCGGTATCGAATCCGAATGTAATGACCGTTTTGTCCAGATCGTTGTCAATCGTCTTGGGAACACCGACAACGCGCATCCCTTTCTTAAACAAAGCATTGGCAATTGTCAGTGAGCCATCCCCCCCAATCGAAATGAGTGCATCGATATTTTGCTTCTTCAGCAACTGCACGATATCGTCGGTGCGATCCTTTTCATACCATGTTCCATCCTCCCGCTGGGTTGGCATTTTCATCGGGTTGCCCTTATTTGTTGTTCCAATGATCGTGCCGCCCAAGTGGGTGATTCCGCGAATTGAATTTGAAGTCAATGGAATCAACCCGCCATCAGAATACCGTTCCGGGAAAAGCAGACCGTTAAACCCCTCACGAATACCGATACATTCCCATCCGCGATTTAATGCTGCGTGGACCGCCGCCCGTATAACGGCGTTCAGTCCGGGTGCGTCACCACCGCCGGTACTTAATGCTATTCGTTTGATGCTCATAGTTCGGTCCCTTTTTTCATTGTCATTGTGATTTATGCCTTTTGAATTCTCAATTGAAGTCTTGCTCACTCCCCAGCACTTTGAATTGCAGCCAAGTGACGATCATAATAATGACGAACAGTACCAGGGACATCGCTAAGGCATAGCCCATCCTCAACTGTTCCCAAGCAGCCTGTCCTTCGAGGTTCGGTCGAAGAAAAAGGGAAATACAAGAGACGGAAACATGGGATGTTAGAAGAAGGGAACAGCATCTTTGAGTACAGGATAATTGCGGCATTTGCTATCGCCATTCTTTCAACCGAAGAGGTGCTCTCTTCAATCGTTCGGGGCTCATGTCCATTGTGTTACTCGTGCGCCGTCTTCGATTGTGCACACCTGAATTGCAGGCTTCCGCCCTGTCTTTTCGGGATACTCCTTACTCAGTCTCATAACGACATCATCCGCCTGCTCGCTTTTCACAAGACAGATTGCAGCACCGCCAAAGCCGGCGCCCGTCATCCTCGCTCCGTACACGCCATCGACTTCAGCACAGATATCAACGACGGCATCGAGCTCCGCACAGCTGACTTCGTAGTCGTTTTTCAAGCTCATATGCGATTGATACATCAGCTTTCCAAATTCGGAAAGATCGTTTCTTTTCAGAGCATGGACCGACTGAAGGACTCGTTCGTTTTCGTGAATGACGTGACGGCACCGCTTCCGTATGATATCTCCAAGTTTTCCTTTGTGCTGCTCAAATTGTCTGACCGAGACGTCGCGGAGTGTTTTGACGGAAGGGAGAACGTACGACAGTTGTTGAGCGCCTTCCGAACATTGCTGACGGCG
>JADGQA010000020.1 GCA_017882185.1 Bacteroidota bacterium | reverse complement strand
CCCATCACGGCGACATAAGGACGGGCCGGATTGCTGACAGCTTTGCCAAGAAACTCCAGCTCTTTCTCCATCAAAAACCCTCCAACGGCCGGCAGAAACTTGGCAATCGTTTCCGTCGATGCGTGAGCACGATGGGCCGAGCCGAATGCATCGTTCACATACACGTCTGCGTACGAAGCAAGTTCCTTTGCCATCCGCTCTCGATCGGCAGCGTCCTTCGCCTGTTCCTCCTTGTGGAACCGGGTATTCTCAAGCATCAACACTTCACCCTCCTTCAACCCTTCGACCACTGCCTTTGTTTCCGCTCCAATTGCGGCGGGGGCAAGTTTCACAGGCCGATTCAGCAAAGAGGAGAGTCGCTCGACGATTGGCTTCATCTTGCACTTGCCTTCAATGAACTTCGCTTCATCGAATGGTTTGCCATCCTTCTCCGCCTTTTCTCTCGCCTTCTGAGCGTCCTTCTTGGGATCACCCAGATGCGACATCAGAATGAGGTATTTCGGCTTATGCTCGAGCACGTACTTGATCGTCGGAAGCGCTGCCCGGATCCGGATATCATCCTGGATCACTCCGCTTTTGAGCGGCACGTTGAAATCGACGCGCATGATGACGCGTTTTCCCTTGAAGTCGATATCGCGAACGGTTTTCTTATTCATGGTTGTTTTCCTTTGTCATTGTAAAAAACAAAGGCTGTGCACGCCTCAGCGCGCACAGCCCGATTGATCGAACATTAAACGCTGTGCTCAATTGCACGGCATTGAGGACCTGCTACATCTTGGAGGCGATCAGATTGCAGAGATCGGCTGTACGAACCGAGTAGCCCCATTCGTTGTCATACCACGAAACCACTTTGAAGAACCTCTTCTCGCCCTTCAGATTGTTCTGCACGGTCGCCAATGAATCGTAGATTGATGAGCGATCATCGTGTATAAAGTCTGTGGAAACGACCTCTTCCTTGATGTAACCGAGGATTCCCTTGAGGTAGGTTTCCGATGCTTTTTTCATCAAACCATCGATTTCTTCGATTGACGTGTCGCGGGTCGAACGGAAGGTCAAATCCACAACCGAGACATCCGGTGATGGAACACGGAAGGACATCCCGGTGAGCTTTCCTTTGGTTTGCGGGAGAACCTCGCCGACAGCTTTCGCCGCTCCCGTTGTTGACGGGATAATGTTGATTGCCGCTGCCCGACCACCTCTCCAATCCTTCTTTGAAGGGCCATCGACCGTCTTCTGCGTTGCCGTGTAGGAGTGGATGGTTGTCATCAAACCCGTTTCGATTCCAATTCCTTCTTTCAGAATCACGTGCACAAGTGGAGCGAGGCAGTTTGTCGTGCAGGAAGCATTGGAGATAATGTGATGCTTGGAGGGATCGTATTCCTGATCATTCACCCCCATAACGATTGTCTTCACATCCCCTTTGGCAGGGGCCGAAATCAGCACCTTTTTTGCTCCGGCTGTCAGGTGTCCTTTTGCCTTTTCGGAATCCGTGAACAAGCCGGTCGACTCGATAACGATATCGACGCCGAGCTCTTTCCACGGAAGCTGCGCCGGTTCCTTCTCAGCCATCACGCATTTGATCTTGTGCCCGTTTACAATGAGAATATCATCGGCTTCAAGGGATGGGTTGCTTTTTTCGCTTCCCAGCGTTCCTCGAAATTTGCCGTGAATGGAGTCATATTTCAGTTGATACGCAAAGTACTTTGCATCGGTTGTGATGTCAACGCCTGCGACGACTTCGACCGTTTTGCCCAAGAACCCCTTGTCGGCCATGACGTTGATGATTTGCCTTCCGATTCGTCCAAATCCGTTAATTCCTACTCGAATAGCCATTGTAATCTCCGCAATAAAAGAGTTTCCGGTTCCAGCGATTGTTCGATTTCAAAAACTGAGAATAAATTATGCAGAAATGGGTTGAAAAGCAAGATAGGGTAATGGCCTGAGTGACGCGCGTGATGCAGAAGTGAATTGGATAGGAGTCGCCTTACGAATTTGCAGATGACACTATTGAGCGAGAGCTGCAGACGCGGCTACAACTCTCAATGCTCCGGCTCTCATTAGTTCTTTTGCACAGGAATCGATAGTCGCTCCTGTCGTGATGACGTCATCGATGAGTATGCATCGTTTCCCATCTATTTGTTTCGAATAGGCAGGATTGAATTCAAAGGCATCCTCTACATTTTTCTTCCGTTCATCACTGCTCAACTGAGTCTGAGTTTGTGTGTGCCTTATTCGACGAACGGCATCGGGACAAACTTCAACGCCTGTAACCAAAGCAACCCCAATAGCAAGCTGTTCTGCTTGATTGAATCCACGCTCGCGCCGTTTCGCTTTATGAAGCGGTATTGGAATGAGAACATCTGCTTGAATATCCCAAGCCTTCATTGTCATTCCCAATCTCTCGCCGAGCTCACGCCCGACAGATTCATACCCATCGTACTTGAGTGCATGAGCAATGTGCTGGAACGCACCTTCCTTTTGAAACACGAAAACGGACACAAGGTCGCTCACCGTTCCGGCGGCGAGAAGCTTCTCTCGTGTCTCGATATACAGAGGATGATCACGTGAAATGCGTTCGATGGAGTTCCAACATTCCTCGCAGACTTTTTGTGAACCGTCACGGAGTGCCAACTTACAGGAAACACAAATGGGTGGATAGACAAAATCCAGGAAAGGAGAGGTAATGAATCGAAACAAACCCCCGGAAAACAGGGTGTGAAATGACAATTTGGTAATTTGATGATGTTTTAATTCCAATTTCTCAAATCCAAATTGAAAATTACCAAATTCCCCCTCAGTCTACAATAAACAACTTCGCCCCCATGTCCGTTCTCGATCGGTGAGGCGCTTCTCCATCGGCAACGTGGTAACTCATGCCCGGCTTCATCGTAAATGTGCGGCCATCCTTCAGTTCTGTAACAAGCTCGCCTTCCAGGAGAAGAATAACGTGCCCTCTGCTGCACCAATGATCCGCCAGATAGCCTTTTGAATACTCGACCATTCTTATTCGAACGTTGCCAATTTCTTTCGTCCGCCAATACGCGACTCCTGTTTTACCTGGGTGAGTTACCTGCTCCATGCTCGCCCAATTCATTGTCTCAAACGGTACGTTTTGGATTTGCATGGGTTTGATCCTTTGTTTCCTGGTAAGAACTCCGAATTATTCCCGAGAACATCCGATGCAAGAATTCGGAGTTCTTACTTGGTTCATTTTCCCTTTTTCTTTGATTCTATTCTCTCAATCTCATCTCTCAGTTGTGCAGCCCGTTCAAATTCCAAATCTTTTGCCGCCCGTTTCATCTCGTCTTTCAACTCGTTGAGCAAGTCTTCTTTCTGGTCTTTCGTCAGGTACTTCACCACTTTATCGGAGACCAACAGGCTTTCGGCGTGATCGCGCAACTCGTCCCGCTTCATCTTTACGTCTGCGATAGAGGTCGCCGCAAGTATCTCCTCGACAGTCTTATAGATTGTCTCCGGCGTGATCCCTTCCTTCTTATTGTAGGCAAGTTGCTTTTCGCGGCGGCGAGTTGTTTCATCCATCATCCGCTTCATCGAGCCTGTGACGGTGTCTGCATAGAGAATCACCTTTCCGTTTGCGTTGCGCGCCGTTCGTCCCGCCGTTTGGATGAGTGAGCGCTCTGATCGCAAGAAGCCCTCTTTGTCTGCATCGATGATGGCAACGAGAGAGACTTCCGGTAAATCGAGCCCCTCGCGGAGCAAATTCACTCCAACGAGCACATCAAAATCACCCAGCCTGAGATCGCGCAGAGTCTCCACGCGTTCCAATGCATCAACTTCCGAATGAATGTAGCGGACCTTAATGCCGACATTGGTCAAGTACTCGGTCAGGTCTTCTGCCATCCGCTTGGTCAGCGTCGTAACAAGGATACGCTCCTTCTTTATTGCCCGTGCGCGGATCTCCGCCATCAAGTCGTCAATCTGATGTTTGCTCGGACGTATTTCAACCGTGGGGTCGACCAGACCCGTCGGACGGATGACCTGTTCGACAAAGACTCCCTTGCTCTTTTCAAGTTCGTAGTTCGCGGGCGTCGCGCTGACAAAGATGACCTGATTAACCGTTGCTTCCCATTCATCGAATTTCAGAGGACGATTATCCAGTGCTGATGGAAGGCGAAATCCATATTCAACGAGCGTTTCCTTGCGCGACCGATCCCCAGCGTACATCGCGCCAATCTGCGAGACCGTCACGTGCGACTCGTCAATGATGGTGAGAAAGCCTTTCGGAAAATAGTCGAGCAAGCAGTATGGACGGGAGCCCGGCGGTCTCCCGGACAAATGACGCGAATAGTTTTCGATACCCTGGCAATATCCCACTTCGCGCATCATTTCGAGATCAAACCGGGTACGCTGTTCAAGGCGCTGTGCCTCGACGAGTTTCCCCATTTCGCGAAGCTCTGTGGTCCTTTGGCGAAGCTCCTCGTAAATGCCGTTCATTGCTCGCTCGACCGTTTCGCGCGACGTGACGAACTGTTTCGCGGGATAGATTATCTCGTATTCGGTCTGCCCAAGGATTTTGCCGTCGTTCTTGTTGATGTATGAGATGCGCTCGATCTCGTCGCCGAAGAATTCTATTCGAACCGCCTCTTCAATCTCGTACCCAGGGATCACTTCCACGACGTCGCCCCGGACGCGGAACGTGCCGCGCACAAACTCATAATCGTTACGCACATAGAACATCTCGATCAGTTTTTTCAGCAACGTCTGCCGGTTCGTCTTATCTCCTTTCCGAATCTGCAGAGTTTGCGCCAGCCATTCTTCAGGGGCGCCAATTCCATAGATGCAGCTTACCGAAGCAACGACGATGACGTTCGGATCGCCGCTCAGAAGTGAGCTTGTTGCTCGCAGTCTCAGACGGTCGATTTCTTCGTTGATCGATGCGTCTTTTGCAATGTAGGTATCAGAGGTTGGGACGTACGCTTCCGGTTGATAGTAGTCGTAGTAGCTGATGAAGAACTCGACGCGGTTTTTCGGAAAGAACGTTTTGAATTCGGCGTACAATTGCGCCGCAAGCGTCTTATTGTGGGAAAGAACCAGCACAGGTTTGTCGGTTTCCTTGAGAACGTTGGAAATCGTGAACGTCTTGCCGCTTCCCGTCACTCCAAGAAGAGTCTGGTACCTGTCACCCCGCTTCAATCCCTCAAGAAGTTGACGGATGGCGTCAGGCTGGTCGCCGGCGGGGATGAGGTTGGTTATGAGTTGGTAAGACACGGAAATTGGGCGATTTTCGATTGAGTAATTGGGTGATTTGGTAATTGAATATATCTCTCCGACCAACGTGCATCGCGACAGAAACGCCACGCACGCAACACTGGGCCGAATCTTTCCTAGTGTGAACGACTCTTGTTCAAACGAGCAGTTCTGTGCGAGGCTGAAAATATTGCGACGATTTCCTTTGCTTCGTCCATGAGATTCGAAACCGTTGACTGTTCACACTTGCCAGATTCGATCAACATTTCAAACCAGAAAAGTGTCTCATCTGCCTCTTCCTCGACAATACCAAGTTTGTTTACGAAGTCAGGCCTGGACCTCGCCCGGCACGTTGCCCGGTAGTTTGCGGCAACGGATGTGGCTGATCTCATTAGTTGCCTGCCGATGACATCATATGCCATTCCTTTTGGCAGGTTGTCTACGAATCGAATGACTTCGCCTGCATATCTCCTCGTTCGCAACCGAAGCTCTTCGGAGTTCATACTTATCTCCTAATTATCAATGTACCAAATTGACGATTACCAAATCTTCTTCATTTCTTTGCTTCAAACAACGTCCACGGGTACGCTTTCATGTCTCGCAAATACGGCAACATCCACTTGAACTCAGGATGCTTCTCCAGAAAGGTGGACGCGATAAAATCTGCGCCGCACGGATGCCCCATCCTTCCCCAGAACTTGAGATCTTTCGCAAGCGAAGCAGACGTCACTTTCCCTTGCACGGACCCTCCGGGATAAAACGGTGCCCAGCTGAATTCGGGAGTCCCGTGTGGATCTTCGTCATTGTGACCGCAGATGACACAACGATTTTCCGCCGTTGCACCGAGGTTGGCGTCGATGTGATCGGCTTCGAACAATCTTGCCAGCGCCGAATTGATCTTCCCTTTGTGTTGGTTCACGAGCTGTTCCCAACGGATTTTGCGGGCGTTCGGCGAGTTGTTCTTGTCGTTGACGTCAAACGTGGTTTCGTCAGCCAAGAGTTCTTTGTCAGTGGCAAAATTAGATCCCACGTACACTCCATCCATTGTGCGCCACAGATGGTGATGTTTCAAGCCGAGATCGAGCTTGGCAATCTCGTTCGTCTTGAGATCGCCCACGAGCCACGTATTTGCATAGGCGCCGTTATTGTTTGTAGACATGATTGTCACGAAATCGTCGATACTGTTGGCGTATTGGGCGGCTTTGCGGGCCCTCATGAATTCCGGCGTTCCGTTTTCATCAAATCCTTTGAACTGCGTTATCGTTGTCTCGGTGTAGAGAATCCCTGCGTCCGTCATCACGAAATCATCGCCGCTGTGGATGAATCCGGGGAACGAATCCATCATGATCCTGTGCCCCTTCTCGGGGACGATGTCGGCAACAATATTCCATCGCTCTCCGACAACATAGTCAACCCACGAGTTATGGGCCATGACAATCTTGCCGTCTTCCGTGTAGCTCCCGGTGGCAATGAACGCACTGCAGTTGCCGGGCGCCTTATTATTGCCGGAGCCTGGCTTGGCTTTTTCCATCAACGAGGGGAGATAGTACTGCGCAAGTTCCATCCAGCCGTTCATGGCGGTGATATCGATCTTGTCATACTTCAGACCTTTCGCCCTCAATCCCTCAGCGATTCCTTCGATTTCCTCCTGGTATTCTTTCTCCAGCTTTGGCCAAAACATTCGCTCTGCGGCATTGCGGTAGAAGTTCCAGTTTTCTTTCGTCGATCCTTCCAAAAACTGTTTGAACATTTTCAAAGCATCGTCGATCTCCGGGGCAAGGAGATACCCATGCTGATACCCGATGTCAGCGGGCTTCCCTTCCAGGTGAACATAGATCCATCCGTTTTTGTCTTCTCGCGAAGATTTGCCGAGGCGGGCGTCGTCGGATGCAAGCAAAACCGATGAAAGCATCAGAAGCATGAGCACGAATTTGGACTTCATCACGAATCCTCCTCTAGATTTGAGTGTGGCGGGAATCTGAGGTGCGTAATATAATTCTTGCCCGACTGCGAAGCAAACGACAAGATTCCTTGCCTCCGCGGTATCGCTTTGCTATCTTATCATTGTCTATGAAGATTCTGCTGATACTCATGTTCGTTTCGTTTCTCGTTTCCTCCTGCGGAAGACAATCGCCACAGAAATCGTCCGTCAACGTGGACACACTGGCAAGTGTGTACTCCGAACTTCTTGTTCTGAACGAACGTTATAGTCTCTCGAAGGACTCATTGTCTCCTCAACAGTACGAATCGGATTATCGAGAGGTGTTGCAGAGTCATGACTATTCCAAAGAGCGTTTTGTTTCAGAACTTGAGTCTGTCGCGCAATCTCCCGAAGAATTCAGACAGTTGTGCGACCGTGCGCTGACGAATTTTCAGCACATGAGAAGGAAAGCATCAATACCAGCTCAGCGGGGCCGTTCTTAGCGTATTCGAACCAGACTGTAGTCATCATCCACCGAAGCATTCCTGCAGAACGAACTTTTATTATGAACCAAAAGACGAAGAACCTGGAAGCAATCATCGGTGCCTACAACAAGGTAATCATCGGCTTCTCAGCCGGAGTAGACTCGACGCTCGTCTCCTTCGTTTCCAACAAAGTGCTCGGGTCGAATGCACTCATCGTCCTGGCCAAAACAGAAACGATTACGCTTGAAGATGTGGCGCTTGCCCGATCGTTGGCTGAAACATATCGTTTCAATTTTCGGGAGATCGAGTACAACGAGCTGGAAATTGAGAATTATGCGTCCAATCCCATAAACCGGTGCTATTTCTGCAAGCATGAGTTGTACGCCCGGCTCGGTTCGATCGCCGAACGTGAAAAGATTGCGTTCATTCTCGACGGGGCAAACCTTGATGACCTCGGTGATTACCGTCCCGGCAGGACTGCGGCAAAGGAATTGCAGATCCGGTCCCCATTGATTGAAGCCTCTTTCTCTAAGGTTGATGTCCGGGAAGCTGCGGAATACTACGGCCTCCCCAACTTTGACAAGCCCTCGGCGCCCTGTCTGTCATCTCGAATCCCGTATGGAACACCAATTGACCGTGCCTCGCTCGAGAAGATTGCCCAGGCAGAACAGTACATCAGGCAAAAGGGATTTACGAATGTTCGGGTCCGACATTTCGATGCAAGAGCACGAATCGAAGTTGATAAGGTGGATATCGCCAGACTGCGACTCTTATTCGACGACATCGAGACAAGATTGCGGGATCTCGGCTATCGCGACGTTGAAATCGATGGGGATGGATTCCGCTCAGGAAAACTGAACGTAACAATCCTAAAATCATGAGACGCAAGAAGAAGACATCAAGAGTCAGTCCTCAACTGCGGGACTTTGTCAGCTCAACCTCAGAAATTGCTGAGATGGCGAAGCTTCTTTCGAGCTCGACGTCAATTGGTGTGAAGGACTATGCCGAGATCGACGTTTCACGCTTCGAGCGTACTTCGTTTCCCGAAATAATCTATTGCGAGAACAAACGAATCGACCAGATTGTCGCAATAACCAAAAGACTTTATGCGCACAGGAAACTAGTCCTCGGGACACGCTGCCCCCCGGAGTATTTTCCAAGACTGAAGAGAACGTTTCGGTCCGGACGATTCATTCAAGAAGGGCAATGTTTTCGTGTCGGTAACCCACTTCCGGGGCTTGGCCCCTTTTCCATCGGCATCATTTCGGCGGGAACGACTGATATTATGGCGTGCGAAGAAGCGGCGTTGATTTTGGAATCGCTTGGAGTTGAGGTGGAGCGTATTTACGATGTCGGAGTGGCGGGAATTCACCGGCTGTTTGCGAATGATGCCCGCATCAAGCACTCGGATGTGTTGATCGTCGCTGCCGGTATGGAAGGCGCGCTGCCAAGCGTCATCGGCGGGATGTATCATCAACCGATTATCGCGATTCCAACGAGCGTCGGGTATGGTACGGCACTCGCAGGGTTCACCGCACTCTTCGCAATGCTGACGAGCTGTTCTCCCGGAATTACCGTTGTGAACATCAACAACGGTGTTGGCGCAGCAGCCGCTGCATTCAAAATACTAAAGTTGGTAAGATCGAAGCAAGAGAGGAAGGCGTAATCCTCTTGGATTACGAGTAGGATCGTCCCACCGCCACACCCTCACCGTAGTATTTCAAAAAGTTTTTCCCCAAAGTCTTGATGACTGCAGCAATGACGGCCGCGTCATCAGCGAGTCCGATGACCGGTGTGAAGTCAGGTATGGCGTCTGTTGGGATGATGAAGTACACAAGTGCGCCGACAACGAGGACCTTCTTTGTCCAGTGTATTTCAGGGTCGACCATGGAGCGGTAGAGGGCCAGCACATGCTTGACGATTCGTAATTTCCTTCTGAGCCGGGCAAGCTTGTCTTCGATATTGCGCAAGACAAACCGAAACTCGAATTCGTATTCTGCCCGCTTCACGATCCCTCCCAGAAGCTTTTCTTGTTCAATGCCGAGTGTCTTTCGAGGTCACAATTATCTCATAAACGGAGAGAAGGTGCTTTGCGACATCGCTCCATAAGTACTCTTTCTTAATCCTGTCGCGGAGTTGCTTATCCTTCTGCCTGATAAGGGCAATCTGTATTCCATCACGAATGCTCTTGACAGAATAGGGATTGACGTACTCTGCGAGTTCACCGAAATATTCTTTCGTCCCCCCATGAGAAGTGATCACCACTTTGGCTCCGGCAAGGCCTGCTTCCAGAGCGGCAATCCCTGGCGTTTCGAACAAGGATGGGAGAACAAAGACATCGCATGCGGCATACGCCGATGCGAGAAGGTCGGAGTCGTGATCGATTGAATCAAGAATGGTGATTCGTGGATTCTTCTGCGCAAGCTCAACACACCGCTTTCCTTCCCTTGTATTCTCCACCCGTCCAATGATAAATGCAGGGTGATTGATTGATTGAAGGGCTTGAATCAACCTGAAAACGTTTTTTCTTTCAGGACCGATGTGTCCGACGTTGAGGATGAATTTGTCAGTGCCGTACTTCTTCCGAAAAAGCGACGGTTTCCCTTTTTCAAATCTTCGCTCCACACCGTTGGGGACAATTCTGACTTTTTCCTCAGGAATGCCCATACCTTCCGTGAAAAGCCTGGCTTCATCGACCGTATTGGCCGCCACGATGGAAGCCCAGGAGCACATCTCAGCCATCATGCCGTAGTCGGTCCAAATACCGCCGGAGAAGCGTTTCAACAACTTACCCGCTTTCACGATCCGGCGGACGTACTCATGCGAATGTCGGGTGAAGAATATCGGCGAAATGACGATGGGAACACCAAGCTTGTGTATCTCTCGCGCAAGGTGATACGTCCCGATGTTCGCGCCAAAGAAATGCACCAGGTCAAAATCGTTTCGATGGAATTCCTTCCATGAATTGAACAGTGAAACGCGGACTCCAAGCTTTTCAAGCTCGGCCTTCGATTGGAGGATCTGAGTCCTGGGGCCGCCTCGCAACATCATGACCGCCTGGTATGTTGCCAGACAAATCTTCACTTCAGTTTGTTCCTCAAAGTTTTGACGTCGACACTCACTTCGCCCTTCATCGCTCGCGTTATCATGTCGACGGTCCTCGTAAGAGGGATCCGATAATTGAAATTTCTTGCACGCACATAGTTGGGCGGAAGAGCGAACGGAAGAGGCCGAAGTTCCCACGATAACTTTTCCATATTCAACTCATTTCGGATTGCCGAAAAGGTCTCTGTCCCGTCAGGTTTTGAAATTCTCAGCCAGCAACTGTCGGGGCCTTTGTTTGCAGAAACCCTGAGTGTCGACCCGGACGATTCGATTTGAGGTTTTATCTTCAGTCTTCGCTTCCACCAATTTGCGTATTCACCCAGAAACATCGGAGCCACTCGCGGTTGTCGGACAATTTCAAACAGATGTTTGAGCACTTCGTGGTATCCATCCTTCGGATGATGATAAAATATGAGTGGCTCGCGGGTGCTGAGCTTCATCGTTGTAATGAAATCGAAGTAGCGGATCATCTGTTCGGTCGAATATCCCTGTCTTCGCAAACTCCCGATTCCAATCGGATGGATCGGCGTTTGAAGTACGTTCGATACTTCAGTGCCGAACAACGGGAACGACGGGAGATTGTCATAATCATAGGCAAACTCCGAAGAATAAACAAATCCACAATTGCGAATTGCTTTTCCCAAGCCTTCGTTCCACGCCCCAAAGGGCGCTACAAATCCCTCAGGTTTAATCTCTGCCTTGTTGAGGAGGGAGAGTGCGAGACGGATGTTCGATTCATTCTGCTGCACGCTGTCGAAGACCTTGTGATCGTAGCAGTGCGCTCCGATTTCCTGGTGTTCCATCGACGAGAACATCTGGAGAAACAATTGTTGGTTCTTCACATCGACGAACCACGCTGCAGGGACCTCGTGCGCCAGTGCCAATTTGTACAGCTCATCGATCTCTCCGGGTCGGGCTTGGTCGGTGTCTATACGAAATGCAAAGACACTTTTGGCATCGGCAGGATAATACCAACAATGAGCATACGGAAGACCCCGATGGTGATGCAGGATTTCGAGAGATCGTGCAACAAGCTTCCGGATGCCCCCTCTCGAAACCGTCGAAACCCGCTCGAATGGCAGACGTTGTTCCGGTGAATAGAAGGACTTGGTCGATATTCGCGCGTTCGTCGACAGCTCCGCAGGGTCGAAAGGAAGCACGATAACGTGTCCATTGTTGAACACTCCCTTGTGAACACAGAAGGAACCACGTTCTGTCCTGAGCTGATTCGCGTTCCACGCCACCCGACAGCGCGACTGAATGTCGACGAGACCCACGTTGAAGAAATGCGACGAAGGATCAGAATACATGTACCTGATGAATTCCGAATTGTACGTCGTCTGCCTGATTTCTGCGTAGACTTTCGCGGAACACAGAACGCCGCCGCCCTTCGATAGATAGTTACGCATGATCGTGAGGTCGTAATCGTGGACGTCATCGCCCGCGACAACGGCACTGAACTCTTCAGGCAAGAGAACATCCGTCACCCTTGCATAGGGCACCCCTTCCTGTTCCAGTAAAGACTCCCACCGTTCGGATTTGCCAACGATGCCAATGTTCAACTTCATGTGGATTTCCTCCAAACGAGACCTGTGATTTCATTGAGGGTACAAACGCGCAGCAACATAAGAACCGAGAAATAGAGAAGAGCCCCGACGATCACACGGAGGATCACACTGTAAGGTTGGAGTGACATCACTGCAATCGTCATCACGCTGAGAGCCGTTAGTACCCAGTGGATTGGGATACTTGTTCTGATATTGAGATACGGACGGAGACTTGCTCGTGCAATCAGGAGAGTAACTCCTTCAGAGAGAACGACCCCAAAGACTGCACCGTCCAAGCCGTACAATTTGGTGAAGATGGTGATGGACAATACGTACATGATTGCGCTGATGCTCATGACCCTTCCGTACACTCTACTTGGTGCGACAGCAACAAGCCCTGAATTAAAGACTGTATGGATCATTGTGAAACACAAAAACCAAATAAGAATTCTGAAGAGACCACCTGCAGCGGCAAAATTGTCGCCAAAGACCAGATGGATGATGTCGTTGGAGAGCAAGGTACCTCCCACGCAAATCGGAAGTGCCGCGAGAAGAATCCACTTCAGTGCGTCTCCAAGCCGGGGTGAAAGTTGCCCGGGAGCGACAGACCTCAGTCTTGCGGAGGCCGGCAGGAGCAGCACTCCGAGCACGCGATCGAACAGGAGAAGGAATACAACAAGTTTCGATGCGGCGCTGTACAAACCGACTTCGTTGTTCGTCATCATAATGGCAATGACAAGAGGAGCCAGGTTACTACTGATCTGTCCCAGGACCGTTCCAAGTCCAAGGGGCAGAGATTGCTGTAGCATCAGTTTCCATGCCGCACCATCCGCATCCAAATGAATCACATTGCCTTCCCGCCGGTATTTCGTATAATAGAACAACATCATGACAAAATCTCCCACAACGGACGCCACGGCAACCCAGAGAATGTCGCGATCGGACCGGATGAGCAAGAGAATCAAGACCAGATATACCGCTGCTGTCACCGACTTGCCGAAACTAATGGTGTTCATCTCTTCTCTTCCCTGGAAATGCCACTCAAGGAGAAAAGCGTATGCGAACAGCGAGCAATTGAATGCGATGATCAATTTCGTCATCATTGGATCGCGCACCAACAGGACGCTCACCAACGCTGTCAGAACGAAAACAACCGATGCTATGGCGAGCCGGAGGGAAAGCAATCGTCCAACGAGGTTATTGTCGGATCCGTGCGCAGTCTCCTTGATTCCGTAAAGGTTGAGACCCGCCGTGCTGATATTGATTGTGTAGGACAGGATGGTGTAGCCGAGACTTACCAATCCGAAATCGGCGAGGGAGAGTTTGCGGGCCAAAAAGGCTACAGAGAGGAATCCGAGTATCTTGCGCGCGATTTCGCTGGAAGCGAGAGAGAGGAAATTCTTTGCCAATCGTTTCATTGGCTGATCTCTCGAATCAATTCCTTCAATCGCTTCTCACGCCTTTTCTTGGGAAACAGCCCAATAATCCGTTCCCTCGCCTGCCTGCCTTTGCTTTCCGGCATTCTGAGTGCCTCTTCAACCGCCGCAGCCAGCGCGGCAGAATCATTGGGGCGAACGACAATCCCAGTTTCTCCCACTGCCCGCGCGCTGCCGCCAACATCCGTGACAACGGGAATACACTCGCAGAGCATTGCTTCACAGAGCGTATTGGACAATCCTTCGCGGCGCGATGGCTGGCAGTACACTTTTGCACGCCGATAATACTGTAGCAGCTCGAATTGATTAAGAACCGGATACCGGCTGAGATTTGCCGGAGGAACAAGATCCCGAAATCTGTCCGAGTCGAATCCGATTAACACAAATTCTGTCTGTGGCAATTTTCGGGCGACTTCGAACAAGATGTCGATCCCTTTGATCTTCAAACGTCCTTCATTCAGGGTGGCGGCGATCGTTATGACGAGCCGTTCCTTCGCTCCGGACGGTTGCCACAACTCGTGGTCAAAACCTGTTGGAAGGACTTCAATATTCTCGCCACCATACTTCACCCGTTGAAGAACTTCATCTTTGAGCGACTGATCGACGACGAGCACGCGGGCGGCCTTCTTGATCGCTGTTCGGGCGAGTGCCGATTTCCACGGGGAAAGCCAGAGACCGTATCCAAATTCCTTCTCTTTCGCCATATCTACGCCGCCGATCACGATGATGGATTTCTTTCCGAGAAATCCTGCTACGATAGTCGCGATCGCCGCATACACGGAGGCAAACCAGCAGAAGGTGAGATGCGCATGAAGTACGCCGAGCATAACGTCGAGAACCTGCCGCGGACCGTGACCGATGCAGAGGGTCACGCGATTGTCCTCGGACAAGACCCTCAGGTCATCGTCGATAAAGGGGGTGCGAAATGTCGAGACAAAGAGTATGTGTGGCTGAGAACTCAGAATTCGTTTTGCGCGAAATAGGAAGGAACACGTTGCTTACTCATCGGCGACAACGTCGTACCTGACAATCTCATATCCTTTCAGCGTATCGAATGCTGCGAAAATCACGCCGCAAAAAAAAATCACGAGTCCTGCCATGAACGAAGCGATGATCACCGACTTGAGCTGTAAGACGAACGCAAAGTAGTCGAAACCGATCAGCAATGATGTGAGCACAAACAAGGCAACGGCAATAGAGTAACAAAGCAAGGAATTCCGCACCATCCGTGCACGTTTAAGCAATCGATCGAGTTGCCGTGCGATGCTCTCAAGTCGCTGATTTTCCTGCGTACCAAAATTCGGTTCCGACGAACGGGAGGAGAGCTTGCGTCTCTCTTCATTGAGGAGGCGCACCCTGTTCACAACGGAAGAAAATTTATTGCTGATGCTGAGGAGAAGCAAGCCGCAACCGTTGATCATCACAGCGGGCGCGAGCATGAGTTGAATAGCCTGTATGACTGTTAAATTATCACCTGTTTGCATGGTGGAGCGAACTTTCAAATTGTTAACGTTTCCTGATTTCCCCCATCACCACCGGATGTTCTCTCATTTTCAACAATGATCGCAGGACACTGTCGGCCTCACGTGCACTGACAATCAAGATCATTCCGATGCCGAGGTTGAACGTGCGACGCATGTCTTCCTCGGGAACATCACCGACTTTCTGGATGAGTTTGAAGATGGGTGGGCGCTCCCAGGTTTTCCAATCAATGTTCAGACTGAGCCCCCTCGGGAGAATGCGCATCGTGTTCCCTTCGATACCTCCGCCCGTAATGTGAGAGATTCCCTTGATGGAATGTTTCGCAAGCAATGGACCCACACATGACAGATAGGAACGATGGACTTCAAGCAATGATTCGCCGATGGTGCAACCGAGCTCCGCGAAATGGTCCGTAAGGGAAAATTCTGACTGGAGGACCCGTCGGGCGAGAGAATATCCATTCGTATGAAGACCGGTGGAAGGAATCCCGATCAACACATCGCCGTTCCTGATTCTTTTTCCATTGACGATCTTCTTCTCTTCGACCACGCCGACGATCGTTCCAGCAATGTCAAAATCTCTTTCCGCGTAGATGCCCGGCATTTCCGCGGTTTCGCCTCCCACAAGCGAACAATGGTTTTCTTTGCACGCCTTCACAAATCCGAGGATTACCTGTTCTGCTGCGTCCACGGACATGGTTCCCGTTGCATAGTAGTCCATGAAAAAGAGCGGCATTGCACCGCAAGCCAGAATATCGTTCACACAGTGATTGACAAGATCCTGACCGACAGTGCCGAACAGATTCAATTCGATGGCAACTTTGACTTTCGTTCCGACGCCGTCGACACTCGAAACAAGTACCGGCCGTTTGTACCCTTTGAAGTCTGCACGATAGAACGAGCCGAAAAGACCAATGTCCGCCAGGACATTCTTGTCGAACGTGGAACGGACAGGTTTTTTAATGCGCCGGACGAGTTCTTCGCCCGCATCAATGTCAACCCCTGTTTCTTTGTAGGTCGTCATATACTTGAGGCTGAATCCGAATCGCGGTCGGACTGAATGCCAGAATTGATAATTGAGGTAAGCTTCAAAATGTTCAAGCAGAAGATAATTCTTTTTCGCTCGTTGAACAATAAGCCTGAAGACGATTCGTTTATCATTCGACGCCTGACTCAGAGTAACTATCGAGGTTATGTGCTCAATTGCGAAAATCACCTCGCTTCGGTATATTGCACGGGTCATCTTCAAGGAAAGCAATGTGAAAACGGTTAAAATCAAAGGATCAAACGATCAGATCCCTGTCGGAAAGATTGTTTGCGTAGGACAGAACTACGCGGCACACATCAAGGAAATGAAAGCCGAAACGCCAACATCGCCTGTATTTTTCCTGAAACCGACAACTGCTATTGTACCGAGCGGCGGTGAAGTCGTCCTCCCATCGATCTCTCACGATGTCCATCACGAAGTGGAGCTCACCGTCCTGATAGGCAAGGAAGGAAAAAATATAGCTCCGACCTCAGCGCTGGACTACGTGGCGGGGTACGGTGTTGGACTTGATATGACCTTGCGAGATCTTCAGGCGGAGGCAAAGAAGAAGGGTCTTCCCTGGACGCTCGCAAAAGGATTCGACACGTCAGCACCACTCTCGGATTTTGTCGCGTCAAAGCAAGTGATGAATCCCGGCACCCTTACCGTGCAATTGAAAGTCAACGGAGTGGTTCGTCAGCAGTCCGGCACACACGATTTGATTTTTCCGGTGGAAAAGTTGATCGCCTACATTTCCCAGTTCGTCACTCTTGAAAAGGGCGACGTCATGTTCACCGGCACCCCGCAAGGAGTTGCTCAGGTGAAATCTGGGGATATCCTCGAGGCCTCACTCTCCGATTCGTCCGGCACCCTGCTTGCGTCATTGTCGACGCACATTCGATGACCGGGAATGGGAAGAGTCGAGACGTTCTACGTAAAATACAAGTATGCTTTGATTGCGTGGTTTGCGATGGGTGTGCTGGGTGCCCTCGGTTACTATTTTGGGATTGATAGGCACGTCGTTGGCGGCGTGGTCATTCTGGTTGGACTCCTCGGACAAGCATTTGCAGCGTTGGTGGTGTGGATCAGTTTTACGCCCATTGTGGGGCCCATCATCGCCAAAGTGCTTGCGCTTCCTTTTATTTGGCTCATAAACGGGATCGGCTATCTGGCTTCCATATCGCGATCAAGTGCGGCTATTCGAAGGATGTGCTGAATTATCGCCTAATCACCGTTGCCCTTTTAATTGGTATTACCATTGGTTATATTCTCGGGAAGTTAATCTGACTCTGCCATGAAGACCGCAAAAACAATTGCCATAGCAATTCCAAAAGGGGGCGTGGGCAAAACGACGACCGCTGTCAACCTTGCCGCCAGCCTCGCCGTGTTCGAAAAGCGCACGTTGCTGATCGATACCGATCCTTTTGGGGCGTGCAGCCTCTCGCTTGGGTATACAAAAGAGAAGACGAAGGGAGGACTGTACGAAGTCTTCAATTTTGTGTACGCTATGAACCAGGTCATTCATCGTACCGAACTTGCGTTTCTTGACTTCATCCCGACGAACGTACGAACAGATGTCCAGGAAGAGCGTTTGGCACGATTGTCGGAAAATCGCACCATGCTCAAGAACACGTTGCGTGCAGTTCTGCCCCATTATGATTATATCATTATCGATACTCCTCCCGTTCTACGCGGCATGACAACCAATGCGCTCACGTGTGCAGATTCGGTCCTGATTCCACTCAAACCGGGACACTTTTCCCTTGAAGCGCTCGACAAGCTGTTCAAGTTCTTGGAGTGGGTTCACGAGGCAGCAAATCGAAATCTCGTCGTGGAGGGAATCCTGCAAACCATGTACGAGCCGAAGACGAAGGTCACGGAAATTACCGACCGCGAACTTCAGCTTCGCTTTCGAAAGCATCAATTCCGCACCATCATACCAAAGAATACTTCGCTCACAGAGGCCTCCTTCTACGGACGTCCTTCCGTTCTCTTCAACGCCCAGTCCAAGGGGTCGCTCGCGTACCTGGCTCTTGCCGAAGAATTGATCCAGAAACATCAGGCACAAGCGCAGGCTGAGATTCCCCAGGATATCCAAGAGAAGACCGCGTAACGTTTTGCACAAACATTTTTGCATTCCCTTGTTTGAGAAAGCAGGGGATTCCAGACCAATGCGATTCCTTTCTGTACTTCGAAAGTTTCTCACCCTTCGTTGATTCCAACTCGGATTTTTTGTTAATTGCAGTGTGAGTAAGATCAATTTCCCGCAAGTTCTGTGAGAACTGGATGGAGGTTGAACATGAAAACGCTGTCATTCATTATTTTATTTTTGTTCCTTGGCACTCTGACAAGTAACGCACAATCCAGGTACGCCGTTGAATTCATAGGTGGAATGAAGTACAGCGGATTGGGGTCATCCCTGACGGTCGAGAGATTGAATGGATTTACGGCAGGTTTGGGGGTGAGCAGTTACTTTGGTACGTCAGCCGAGTTAATTGGGACAACGCTTTTCACCTACTATTCCCCATCGAACATAAGGGATGGCGGCTACCGACCAATGTATTACTACAACGCACCGGATGCCGAGGGACAGTATAGCGGTGAGATTTCTGCAGGACTACGATTCCATGGAAGAGGTTCTCAGTTTATTCATCCATATCTCGTATTCCAGGGAGGAATGCTCTTGCTGCGATCGACAGTTTTTCGATATGCCTCGGTCATGCCTGATGTATCGTCTTCACAGTTCCTGCATATTCACGGGACTGAAGACATTCAGATGTTCGGCACTATCAACGTTGGATTCGGCGTACAAACTCGTCTCACGGAATCTGTTCTGCTAAACCTCGAAGCCAAATATCAAATACTTGTCTTATCAAATTCATCCGTGAGCACATTTATACCGGTTGCCATCTCAATTCAGCTTCCCGTGTAACCAAAACAGAGCTGAATGCTTTCATGCGTCAGGGTAGCTATTCGGCTACCCTTTTTTTAGTCCTGATCAACCAATGAGCCAGCAAGAACTTCCAAAAATATACAATCCCAAAGACGTCGAAGACAAGTGGTACCAGTATTGGGAAACGCGCAAGTTGTTCCACGCCACCGTCAACAAGGACAAGAAGCCGTACACCGTCGTCATCCCCCCGCCCAATGTCACCGGCATCCTCACGATGGGGCACGTTTTGAACAATACGATTCAGGACGTCCTCGTGCGGTGGAAACGCATGCAGGGATACGAGGCGTGCTGGATTCCCGGGACTGATCACGCAGGCATTGCCACGCAGAATGCCGTGGAAAAAGCCCTTGCGAAGGAAGGTACGAACCGACACAATCTTGGGCGCGAGAAGTTTGTTGAGCGAGTGTGGGAGTGGAGAAAAGAATACGGCGGCACGATTATTCGGCAGCTCCGCAAACTAGGGGCATCGTGCGATTGGGAACGTGAACGCTTCACGATGGACGAAGGGCTCTCCGAAGCTGTCAAAGAGGTCTTCATCCGGATGTTCGACAAAGGGCTCGTCTATCGCGGCAAGTACATCGTGAATTGGTGCACATTTCACCAGACCGCGCTCAGCGATGACGAGGTCGATTACTCTGAAACCAACGGCAATCTGTACTACGTCAAGTACCGCATCGAAGGAACGAACGAGTTTGGCGTTGTTGCAACCACCCGACCGGAAACGATCCTCGGCGATACGGCAATCTGCGTGAATCCGAAAGATGAGCGTTACAAGCACCTCATCGGTCGCACCGCGATATTGCCGATCGTTGGCCGCAGACTTCCAATTATTGCGGACGATTATATCGACTCCTCGTTCGCGACAGGAATGATGAAAGTCACCCCTGCCCACGATCCGAACGACTTTCTTCTCGGACAGAGACACAACCTTCAACAACTAAACGTTCTGGACGAAAAAGGACATATGAATGAGGCCGTCCCCAAGCAATATGAGGGACTTGACCGATTCGAATGCCGCAAGCGGCTCATCAAGGATCTCGAAGCACTGGGTGTTCTCGTTAAAACCGAGCCACACGTCCACAATGTCGGCAAGTGTTACCGCTGCGGTACGGTGATCGAGCCGTATTTGTCCGATCAGTGGTTCGTACGGATGAAACCTCTTGCCAAGCAGGCGCTCCGGGTTGTGCAGAACGGAACAATCCGCTTCCACCCCGACCGTTGGGTGAAAGTGTACGAGAATTGGATGAACAACATCCGTGACTGGTGCATTTCGCGGCAGATCTGGTGGGGACACAGAATCCCCGTGTTCTACGCCCCGGACGGAACGTACGTGGCTGCTCGAAACGAATCTGAAGCAAAGAAGAAGTTGAATCTGCCCGAAGAGACTCCCCTGCGTCAGGATGAGGACGTGCTCGACACGTGGTTCTCGTCGTGGCTCTGGCCCTTTTCAACGCTTGGCTGGCCAAAGCAAAACGAGGACCTGCAGTACTTCAATCCCACCGATGCACTCGTGACTGCACCGGACATTATTTTCTTCTGGGTTGCCAGAATGGTGATGGCGAATATGGAATTCCTGAAAGGCGAACCGGGCAGGAACGGCAAGCCACGAGCGTCCGATGAAGAGCTGGTCCCCTTTCGGGACGTTTACTTCACGAGCATCATCCGCGACATGCAGGGACGCAAGATGAGCAAGTCGCTCGGCAATTCTCCCGATCCGCTCGACGTGATTGCCGAATACGGTGCTGATGCACTGCGTTTCACGGTATCCTATCTGGCTCCGCTCGGTCAGGATGTTCTGTTTTCGAAAGAGAAATGTGAGATAGGTCGGAATTTTGCCAACAAACTTTGGAATGCCGGACGATTCCTCCTGCTGAACAAGACGGAAATATGTGGAGATAAGAAAATATCGCTCGACAGCATTCCTCAGGAACATCTCGATCTTGCAGACCGCTGGATTCTCTCACGACTTGCAGGTGCAGTAAGGGATTTCAATGCTGCGTTGAACGGATTCCATCTGAACGATGCCAGCAAGATTTTGTATGATTTCATCTGGCACGACTTCTGCGATTGGTATGTGGAGTTTGCAAAGACGAGATTCTATGGCGATGAACCGGTCGAGGTCAAGCAAGTCGTAGTAACGCGGGCGTTGTGGGTGTTTGATCAGGCACTGCGCATGCTTCATCCCATGATGCCGTTTGTGTCGGAGGAGTTGTGGCAACATCTGGCCGAGAGGAACGGCGAGTCGCTGATCCGCGCTTCATTCCCTACCGGACAGAATCTCAGCATTGAGCCGCAAACAGAGAAAGAAATGGCCTTCGTGCAAGACGTGATCAATGCCGTGCGCAATATACGGGGGGAGAACAACATTGCACCGTCAAAAGACATTCATCTCCAGGTTCGTATCGCCGGAGAGAAAAAGGACGATGTTTTCAAGACGTATTCGAAGTACCTCGCAAAACTGGCACGCGTCGTCTCTGTAGAAATGATCGCCCCCACTACGAAGCCCAAAATGTCTTCGAGCGCTGTTGTGGGAAACACAGAAATCTTTGTTCCGTTGGAAGGTCTCATCGATGTCGACGCGGAAAAAATCCGTCTTGAAAAAGAGATTGAGCGATTATCCGCACTGATCCAGAGTATTCAAAACAAACTTGCAAATGCATCATTCGTCGAACGGGCACCCAAAAATGTCGTCGATAGGGAAAAAGAGAAGCTCGCGAATTTCACTTCCAGCGTGGAAAAACTCAGGACAAGCCTGAAGCATTTGTCAGCATAAATGTCCGCCATCTCATATCGCTTCTAGGCATGCATACACTCAGGGAGGTGAAATATCGTCTCGTTCGCTGACTCTGAAGAAGTCACATGAAGGTGATTAGTTTTTGACAATTCTCTGACAACTTCCTCTCTATTTTCTACTAATAATAGGGAGTTCTACAAAGATAGCTCATTGTCAAATCCATTGTTCCTTAGTTCGCGATTGGCAAAACTTCGCTGGCAGGTCGTTGAAAGGTTGGTTATTTTGTACCGCATTCGACAATCGCCCCCTCATGAAAGGAACCACAGCGATGAATAGACGCTTGATCGGTTGTCTCCTTATCTTATCTTCCTTCGCCTCTGCTCAATCAGTCTCCGATACCACTGAACCCGGATACCGCAGCTATTCCTCATTTGGGTTCAACGCAAGTCTTGTATCCGGCGTCGGGCTTTCGTACAGAAATCACTTGCAGGGCCCGAGTCTTATTCAGTTCACTGCCGGCGTTCTTTCCGGCGGGGGCTCGACGTTTACTTCGTTCGGATTCGCATACCAATACCAATTATCGAAGAAGGACAATTTCCGATATTACATCGCAACCGGCGCTGGACTCTATACCAGTGGATCATCAAGGACTGTGATTGGGTTCGGTATTGGGCTTGAAGTTCCCGGTATTGGAACCACGATTTTTGAGAGTGTAACAGCTGGCGGCGAACTGTACTATCCGGCTTTCTATCTCGGGACGAATCCGTCCGTTGGTGTCGGAGGGTCAATCTATATCTACTACAATTACTGAACTTGGATCTGTCAGGTCTTTCGCGGCTTGACAGAATTCCATGGACCCTTCAGAACATGGGGGCTATATTTTTGTTCCCTCCTTCGGTATTATTGACTGCGGCACAACAGAAATCAAATCTCAACACCATTCCATGAACCAGATTGCTGAGCGTTATGTGAAGCTTGTACTCGCGGTCGGTGAGCACGACGCGGATTATGTCGACGCGTATTACGGACCTGAGGATTGGCGAAACGAAGTACAAGCTTCCAAGAAAACTCTCCCTGTCATAGAAACTGAAGCTTCCTTCCTTCTTTCAAAGCTCGGCAAGGTCGACACATCGCTCGCCGAAGAACCGATTCAACTCCGTAAGCAGTATTTAACGAAGCAGCTCCAATCGCTCATTGCACGAGTTGAGATCCTTCGGGGAAAGAAATTGTCCTTTGACGACGAAGCGAAGCAACTGTATGATGCGGATCCGCCCCACCAGTCAGAGCAGCAGTTTGACGAGATTCTCAGGAAGATCGATATCATGATCGAAGGGAAAGGAACTCTGATCCAGCGGTACGAAGGATACAGGATGAAGTTCATCATCCCGATCGAGAAACTGGACAAGGTCTTCTCGGCCGCGATCGCCGAATGCCGCGCACGCACGAAGAAGTATATTGAGCTCCCTTCAGTTGAAAGTTTCAAGGTCGAATACGTGAAAAACAAATCGTGGAGCGGCTACAATTGGTACAAGGGGAACAGTTACAGTATCATCCAGGTGAACACCGACCTCCCGATCTACATCGATCGCGCTGTCGACCTCGCAGCCCACGAAGGATATCCCGGTCATCACGTCTACAACGCGTTGCTTGAAGAAACGATGGTGAAGAACAGGAAATGGGTTGAGTTCTCGGTCTACCCTCTCTTCAGTCCTCAGTCGCTGATCGCGGAAGGCACCGCAAACTTTGGTATCGAAGTTGCATTTCCCGGCAAGGAGAGGCTTGAGTACGAGCGTCAGGTCCTTTTTCCGATGGCAGGTCTGGATCCCTCCTCAGCAGAGCAATACTACAAACTGTTCGGCCTTGTCTCGAAGTTGAGCTTTGCAGGCAATGAAACCGCACGGCGCTATCTGAACGGCCTGTGTTCAAAAGAAGAAGCGGTCTCGTGGTTGATGAGCTACACCCTGATGCCCAGAGAGCGTGCCGAGCAGCGTGTACGATTCTTTGAACAGTACCGCAGCTACGTTATCAATTATAATCTTGGGCTTGATCTCGTCCGACACTATATCGAACGACGTGGGGGAACTGCGGACAAACCAGCGAAGCGCTGGGAAGAATTCAAGAATTTGCTCACTTCGCCCAGATTGCCGTCAGGATTGATGTAGCTGCGACCATCCAAACTCAGATCAAATGGTTTCTTTGAAGACCGATCAGAAAAAGTATCTTGCCCATCTCGATTTGGATTGCTTCTTCGTCTCGGTCGAACGAATCAAAAACCCCGCGCTCAATGGCAAACCCGTTGTTGTCGGTGGAACCCCGGGGGGACGCGGTGTGGTTGCATCCGCTTCGTACGAAGCGAGGAAATTCGGAGTCCATTCCGCCATGCCTGCCGGGCAGGCATTGAGACTTTGTCCCAACCTGATCATTGTCCGCGGGCACTATGAAGATTATACCGATTACTCGGACAGACTCTACAAGCGTATGCTCGAGATCGCCCCGATGGTCGAACGTGTCTCGATTGACGAGATGAATATGGACTTTACCGGCTGTGAAGCTCTTTACGACAACGACCTCCCCGGATTCATGAAGACACTGCAGGCGTTGGTATGGAAGGAACTTTCTCTTCCGTGCACGATAGGCCTTGCTTCGAACAAAACCATCGCGAAGATAGCCGCGACAAGTGTGAAGCCGGCGGGAGTTCGATTCATTCCGCACGGCGAAGAAGAGAGGTTTGTTGCCCCCCTCCCCGTCGACGCGCTCCCCGGCATTGGGGTGAAAACGGCTCCGAGGATCAAGCAAAAGGGATTTCACCTTGTGTCGGACTTGCAGGCATTGTCCCACCGGCAGATGATTGATATCTTTGGAAAGCACGGTGAATGGTTGTTCGACGTCGCCCACGGCGGCGGGTCGGATATTGTCCACCCGGATACGACCCGTAAGAGTATTGGCCGCGAAGAAACGTTTTCTCATGACATCGCAGACCAGAATCAGCTCGAAAGAATCCTCCACGAACTTGTTGAAGACGTGTGCGGTTCCCTTCGCCGGAGGCATTGGAAAACAAAAACCATCACTCTCAAGCTTCGCTATGCAGATTTTGACACGATCACACGGGCGAGCACGATTGAACCGACACAGGATGACGCAATCGTATTTAATGTCGTTCGTAAGTTGCTTATCGAGGGGTACACCCGGAAACTCCCCTTGCGTCTTCTGGGTGTCTCGTTGAGGAATTTCGTGTCGGTTGATCAAACCGAACTTTCGCTTTTTCCAGCCAACCAAGTTCGGGACAAAATGCTGGATGCAATCAATGACATCCGGAAGAAATTTGGCAAGGAAGTTATCCACGTAGGAGGGGTCTGAGAACACAATCGGTACTACGATGAAACAAGCTCATTCAGTCGAAGCACGAGTACGGTTCTTGATTCTTATTCCGTTTCTCACGTTCACTATATCCGGTGAGGCACAAAGGAAGGCAATGAGCTCTTCAGATCAAATCGTTTTTTTCGGTGACTCCATTACCGAAATGGGCGAACAGCCGAACGGCTATGTCACCTTACTCCGGGACACTCTCGTGAAACAATACCCCGGGATTAATATCATTGGCGCGGGCATCGGTGGCAACAAGGTGCCGCAGTTGCAGGATAGGCTTGATCGCGATGTTCTTTCCAAGAAAGCAACGATTGTTGTGATCTACATCGGCATCAACGATGTCTGGCATTTCGAGAAGCACGGAACCGGCACGCCCAAAGACAAATACGAATCCGGCCTGCGCGATTTGATTTCGAGGATCCAGAAGTCCGGCGCCCGTGTTATTCTTTGCACGCCCAGTGTCATCGGCGAACGAAGACATGGCGACAATAAGTTCGATGCTATGCTTGACGAGTATTCCGGTATCAGTCGCCGCGTCACAAAAGAATTCGGCGCAAAAATCTGTGACCTCCG
>JADGQA010000342.1 GCA_017882185.1 Bacteroidota bacterium | reverse complement strand
CACCGATCCTTCGTATTATTGGAAGTGGGATTCCGATGCCGATCGTATCGCATTCAAAAACGTCCGAATCCGAAGTGATGAGATTTACCAGAATACGAAGTTTGTGATTGCTGCCGCGGTAGTCAATCGGATATTCTCCGCATTCTCTGCAGGACGGGCCACGGCGGCCTACAACAGGAAAATTTTGATTGAAGGAGCATGGAACCTCGAGGCACGCCCGACGAGTTCGATGAAATTCGTCGACGGACTGGCTCTCGAATTCACATACGATTTTTAAAAGTTGTTTGGCATGGTTTTCAACGATCCCGCCGGCAACGAGCGGGTTTTTTTTTACAGGGCATACTAATGTCACATCACACAGTCAAATTGACTCTCGAATACGATGGGACGGATTTCGTAGGATGGCAGTTCCAGAAGAACGGAAGATCTGTTCAAGAAGTGGTCGAAAAGGGATTGTCAGAAATCCTTCAAGAGGGAATTCGTATTGTAGGAGCTGGACGTACAGATTCGGGGGTCCATGCAAAGGGACAAGTCGCGAGCTTTCGGACCGAAAGTTCACTAAATTGCGGGTTAATTACCCGTGGTCTCAATGGTGTTCTTCCGAAGGATGTCGTTGCCTTAGATGCACGGGAGGTATCTGAAAACTTTAACGCGCGATATGACGCTCGTTCGCGCCGATATGAATACGTTATCAAGAATTCGCCGACAGCAATTGCGAGAAGGTTTTCGTGGATCGTTGGATACAAGCTTGACATTGGACCTATGGAAAAGTGTCTCGAAGGAATCAAGGGCCTTCACGATTTCACATCTTTCTGCAAGAGTGATTCGGAAGTCGAGCACCATAACTGCATGATTCACGACGCGTCATGGCGGAAGGAAGATCCATCGGCAATCGTTTTGGATATAACGGCGGATCGTTTTTTGCACGGCATGGTGCGTGCACTCGTGGGAACTATAGTCGAAATTGGACGAGGATACAGGATGCTAGATGATTTCAAGCAAATTATGGATGCAAAAGATCGAAGACGGGCAGGAATGGCCGCTCCTCCACAGGGTCTGTTTCTGGTAAATGTAAACTACTGAGAACCATTTCGTGGCAAGTCTAAAAAGAATATTCGCGGACATTCTCATCAAGTGGGGCTTTCTCAAGACAGAGCTCTCTGAAGAAGAGATCAAGCAAGTCATCGATGCTGGAACCGAGAGTGGTGTGCTCGACAAAACAGAACACGAGCTCATCAAAAGCATTCTTGAATTCTCCGATATCACGGCCAAGGAGATCATGGTTCCTCGGCCTGATATTGTTGCGCTTGATTTGAAAATGCCCCGCGAGGCGCTCATGCGCCGAGTCATTGACGAAGGCTATTCGAGAATGCCTGTTTATGAGAAAACCATCGATACTATCGTTGGTGTGGTCTATACCAAAGACTTGCTGAGTCTTCTCGAACATCGCGATCTGATCATTTTGCAGGATATACTGCGACCACCCGTGTTTATCCCTGAGTCGAAAAAGATTAGCCAACTGTTGCGCGAATTGCAGCAAAACAAAGTGCATCTCGCGATTGTGATTGATGAACATGGCGGGACAGAAGGGATTGTCACGATGGAAGACATTATCGAAGAAATCGTCGGTGAGATACTTGATGAGTACGATGAGGCAACAAAATCGGTTGTCGAATCGAGCGATGGTTCCTCTATTGTTGATGCCACGATCAGCATCAGCGATTTCAATCAGCAATTTGGTGCGCAGATTCCCGAAACGTCGGATTATGAGACACTCGCTGGGTACTTGCAGAAGGTGACAGGGAGACTGCCCGAGTTGCATGAAGAAATTCGACAAGACGGTCTCTTTTTTACGATTGCGGGGAAAAGAGCCCGTAGAATCAAGCACGTAAGAGTAGTGCGGCTGCAGTTACCACCACAGGCAACCGGCGCAACGAACGAAGAAACCCCATAGAAAGGATCAAAGTGGATAAAGAGTCAAAAATATATGTCGCCGGCCATGCCGGACTTGTAGGGTCGGCCATTGTTCGCGCGCTTAAGACCAGGGGCTATTCGCAGTTGATAACACGTTCCCAGAGTTCACTTGATTTGAAAGATCAAGGGGCGGTTCGTGAGTTTTTCGGGGCGGAAAAGCCGGAATATGTTTTTCTTGCAGCTGCGAAGGTCGGTGGAATTCTGGCAAACAACACCTATAGAGCGGAATTCATCTATGATAACCTGGTAATCGCAACAAACGTGATTGATGCAAGCTATCGTGTCGGTGTCGGGAAGCTTCTCAATCTTGGGTCATCGTGCATATTTCCAAAACTCGCAGAACAGCCTTTGAAGGAAACGTCACTGCTTACTGGTCTCCTTGAGCCAACGAATGAGCCATATGCGATCGCAAAAATAGCGGCGATTAAACTCTGCCGTTACTACAACGAACAATACGGAACAAATTTCTTGTCTGTGATGCCCACAAACCTCTACGGGCCAGGTGACAATTTTGACCTCGAAAAATCACACGTACTGCCGGCTTTAATCCGGAAATTCCATTTGGCCAGACTGTTGTCAGCCAAGAAGTTTGAAGCTCTTCGGGAGGATGTATTAAAGCGATCAATAGGCTTTCAATTCAAGATCGATCGCTCCTGGACTAATGCTCAAATAGAACATGCTCTGTCGTCAGTCGGTGTGAGTGCGGAGAACGTCACACTATGGGGGACAGGATCACCGTTCAGAGAGTTTCTTTACGCAGACGATCTCGCGGAATCGTGTGTGTTTCTCATGGAGAAGTACGACGCAAAGGATATTGGAGAGTTCGTGAACATCGGATTCGGAAG
>JADGQA010000019.1 GCA_017882185.1 Bacteroidota bacterium | reverse complement strand
CCAGGGGGACGGTATTGATGGTGTCGGCGCCAATGAGAGGCTCAACATATTTCACGTCGGAATACTTCGGATTCTTGGTACTCGTGCTCGCCCAGAGCAATCGTTGAGTTTTCGCGCCAAGCGTCCCCAGTTTGTGAAATCGTTTGTCGGCGAACAGCTCCTGGTAAATTCTGTAGGCGATCTTCGCACTCGCAATTGCCGCTTTGCCGATGAGCGACGTGGCATCGTCGGCATCGTTAGTACCGGTTAGTACCTTTTTTCCCAACTCAGGATCTATGAGAACGTCGATGCGACTGAGGAAGAAACTCGCGACTGAGGCGACATCATTGAGTTGTTCTCTCCGTGCCGCCCGTGTTTCCAAACCGGCCAGATACGCTTCGATCACCTGACGGTATCTGAGAAGGCCAAACAAGAGAGTAATATTGATGTTGATGCCCTCAGAAATGAGCTGACGGATTGCTGGGATACCAGCTTCTGTTCCCGGTACCTTGATCATAACGTTCGGACGATTGACTGCCTTCCAGAGAATTCTGGCTTCTTCGATCGTCGCATCGGTATCGTTTGCCAGCTTCGGGGAAACCTCGAGGCTAACATAGCCATCGGCTCCCTTCAAACGGTCATATGTCGGGCGCAATGTGTCGGCAGTATGTTGTATGTCCTCCACGGTAAGAATTCGATAGATTTCTTCAATTGCCTTTCCTTGCTTGGACAGTTCTCGTATCGCCACATCATAATCGTTGCTTTCTGCAATAGCTTTTTCGAAGATTGAAGGATTGGATGTTACCCCACTGACCCCATCCTTCTGAATCAATCGCGAGAGTTCGCCGCTCTCGATCATACCTCTGCTGATGAAATCCGTCCAGATGCTCTGGCCGAAAGCCTCGAGTGATTGTAGTGGATTTGATCTCATAGTTTTCCTCCGTAACGATGATGGTCGTTCCTTCTTCCGGGACCTGCCCTGCGAACAAATGTTGTGCGAATCTCAAGAATGTTAGAAGGGGGTGAGTATTTGTGATCAAGATAGGTCAATATCGAAGACATCGAATTCAAAATTCCTTTCAGCACGCGGATACATCGACAACACACCGTTTCATTCAGAATCGGTGCTACGTGTTCAGATTGGGCTCTTTTCGTAGGATCTGATTACGTGGATACGCTGTTGTGTGCACCTTCCTAACGTATTCCGGGAAAGTCAAGTTCCCTGCGGCGCGGTGACATTCCTACACCATCTCCAGTGTTCATTGATGAGCGCGTCATTTACAGACTATTCCACATTCTTTGGAAAATACGATCGGGAAACACTTGCTGCAAATCAATCGTTTATAGTGCTGAACGAGCGAATGACAGAGGAGGAGTAGATAATTTAATGAAGGACCCTCAATTCAATTTTCACTCGACATTTTTCCTCGAGGGCGCACATCATGTCCTGCGAGAACTCGAACGCGAAGGATTACTAAACGAGAAGATGCTCAAAGCACTCGAAGCGCTCGAAGGAACGGCCCCGGCCCTTACTGTTCCGTTTGTGGCAGTGGAAGCTCTACACTCTCTCACCGGTCATTGACCTCCGCACTGCCAATTACCTACTCAGCCTGACAGATCGGTTCTCGGATCCTCATTTTTCGTGACCGAACAGTTTTTCACCCCGACGCAAAAACTTCCACTATGGTTGCGCAATGTTGGTAATCCCGACACCCATGTGGTAAGTTCCCACATAGGCCCCGAGAGGTTGTCAGTAGACCAGCAAAACACCTTTGAAAGAGCCCAATTGCAACTTTCCCACTGGCATTGGTCTTGCGATGGTTTGAGGGCGTAACATCCGCTAACAGCTCTTGGAAATAGCTCTGGAATGAAATGATGGAGGTTCACTTTGCCTGAATTGTTCAATTCGGAAACTGGATGGCTAATCCTGACAAATGCAGTATTGGGTCTCGCGGTTCTCATCAGTCTCTTCGCGGTTGGCCGGGTTGTATTCCAGGAGTTACGTGTTCGGGCCGTCAAGCGCATCGGAAGGCCGATTAAGCACCACGGCCGGGCTCTCAATCTTGAATCCCTTGGCATCACAATGCCTGACGGCGGCGACCCCATAAATGAAATGGTTCGCCAGGTTAAACGTACAACCATTGACCCCGATGATCCGCCAAACATCATCAGGTCGGAAAACTAGCCGTGTTCCTTCAACCGCATGAATCATTGTGGTTGAACTCGACGGAGGAGTACGATGAGGTGTCTATTCCTCAGGGAAGCACAAGTGAAATCCTGCTGTGCTTCTCCTTTCAAGAAAATGATCGTTCGAAGTAGCGTCGAGGCAGACCACGAGCGATGCTCCAGCGCAGAGTGGATACTGTGCCCGGCAGCAAAGGAACATCGTGAAGATCACCCCATTATCGATCGCTGTCCTTTTCTTCAGGAATCTCTAACCCAATATTGTTGTGCGACTCCGTCTCCCAAGTTTGTTCCCTACGGCGACGCGTCTCCTTCCTGCTGCCGCATCGAAAGCCACGTTTATTGCGAACTGTATCTGTCAACAATGTACCCTGAGATGTACAACGCAGGCAAGAATCCCGTGACGGATTGCCCGCCCAGCACGCAGAACATCTTCTACTCACACAATCACATGTGGATCCATATCCACGACAATAGAAGCTGTCACATCGGCATTGATGGCTTCCTTGCCAAAGTGTTGAGACGTGTGGAAACGCTGAGTTTTGTCACGACGACCGGAAACGGTTTTCCCACTGTCGTACTCACGCTTCGAGGAACGAATCTGCGGATGGTCTTCCCACACAGGATCAATCAGATCAACCCCAATTCATATCTTCGCATGCGGCCTGCTCACCTGGTGTCCTACCCTTTTACGTTGGGTTGGCTCTTTGAAGGAATGGAACCAAGAGACACGTCAAGCGGGATGCGTGTGCCCCTGGAGGCCGGGCTCATGAATTCAGGACAGGCTCACGAGTGGATGATCAGGGAATCAAGAAGACTGACCGATTACGTGCGCAACAAGATCGCATCGACCGGGTCTTCGGGGATTTCAAGCATGACTGATGGAGGGGTAGTCAGTGAGGATCTGATTACACATCTCGCACCTGAGGAAATGCATCAACTTTTCAATGAATTCTTTCAAGTGACTGCCGATCCCGCAGATCCACCTTCAACTGATTGATGTTGAATCCGACTTCCCGTTCTACCCGATCCCAGACGTTGCTAACGTTTAAGATTGTGTTTCTTCATCCTGTCGTATAATGTTGATCGGTCGATTCCAAGAATCAAGGCAGCTTGCTTGATATTGCCGCCGGTTTGCCTGATGGTCGCATCAATTGCCTGCTTTTCGAGTTCATCCAGGCTGATGTTAGCCGGAATTTTCCAATCCCTGGCCCCGCCACTGACGCGCGCGAGGAATTCGAAGTCATCCTCAGAAAGAACCGTTTGACGGCAGCTCACCATTGCACGCTCAATTGCGTTTTCAAGTTCGCGTGCATTTCCCGGCCAATCATAGTTCATCAAGATCTTCAACCCACCGTCTGCGATGTCTGTAACGTTTTTCTTCAATTCGTGTGATAGGCGCTCGATGAAATGACGCGCGAGAAGGGGAATGTCTTCGCGACGCTCGCGTATCGGTGGAATCTGGATATTGATAACGTTCAGCCGGTAGAACAGATCTTCGCGAAACCTCCCCTCTTTCACGTCAAGCTGGAGGTTTCGGTTCGTCGCAGCAATCACACGGCCTTCGATGTGGAGTTCTTCCGATCCGCCGACACGATAGAACGTCCGCTCTTGAAGCACACGCAGGAGATCAATTTGCAGCTTCGGCGAAATGTCACCGATCTCATCAAGAAAAATCGTCCCTCCTCCCGCAATCTCGAACTTCCCTTTTTTCTGCGACGTGGCACCGGTAAACGATCCTTTTTCGTGACCGAATAGTTCAGACTCAAGCAGGGATTCTGCAAGCGCAGCGCACGAAACACTGATGAACGGCAAGGTCGCGCGGTCACCGGAATAATGGATCGCGCGCGCGACAAGTTCTTTTCCCGTCCCGCTTTCTCCCTGAATGAGAACGGTGCTTCTCAGACTGGCAACCTTTTTGATGAGATCGAAAATCTCGAGCAATTTCGCGTTCTTGCTGATAATATCGTGAAACCTGTACTGGCGTAAGAGTTTTTGACGCAGGATGATATTTTCACGTTGGAGATTTTTCACTTTGATGATTCGACTCACAAGAAGTGAGATCTCAGCAGGGCTGCACGGTTTGACTATGTATTCCTGCGCACCCTCTTTCATCGCTGTGATGGCAGTATCCACCGTTGCATATGCGGTAATGATAATGACGGACGCATCGGCGTGGATCTTGCGGATTTCCATCATGGTCTCAATGCCGTCGGGTCCGCCAGGCATTTTCAAATCGACGAAGTACATCGCATACTCTTTTGCGGCGGCTTTTTCGATTGCCTGACGTCCGGAAGCGACGGACTCGACCGTGTATCCATCCTCCCTCATCCAAGCTGCCAAGGACTCCCGCGCAATCTCCTCATCGTCGGCAACCAGTATTTCCCAATGCGAATTCATGTCGCTTTCTCATCGGAATTCGTGGCCGGGAGTGTCACCGTAAATATTGTGCCCGTCGTTCGATCACTTTTCACTTCGATATCCCCGTGATGAGACTGCACAATCCCATACACAACAGCGAGCCCAAGGCCCACACCTTTGCCTTCTTCCTTTGTAGTGAAGAATGGATCGAAGATCTTCGAAAGATTCTCGGGCCGGATCCCCTCGCCGTTGTCGGATACCTGAAGAACAATACTTGTTGCCTGCGCATCATTACGAGTGCTGATTCTCACGATGGCGCGATCTCTCCCCTGGCAGGCTTCAGCGCCATTCATAATTATGTTGATCAGGACCTGTTGCATCTGGGATGCATCGCAAAGGATTACCGGAAGGGCATCGTCAAGACACAGCGCAACCTCGACATCCATCAGTTTCAGCTTGTGTCCGATGATCGCCATCGTCGAATGGACGACCGCGTTAATATCCGTTTTGCTGTGCTGTGGCTTCGATCTTCGGGAAAATGCCAGGAGGTCTGCCACGATTCGACCGACACGCGACGTCTCGTCGACGATCCGATCGACATGCTTCCGCACCTCCTCGATACGGTCAGGCGGAATGCCATCCTTCCCGATAATGCGCTGGATGAGCGAGGAAAGGTTTAACACTCCGAAAATTGGATTGTTGATTTCGTGAGCCACGCTCGCAGCGAGCTGGCCAAGCGAAGCAAGTCTGTCACTTCGCTGCAGCCGCTGGTTGACCGCATTGAGTTCTTCCGTTCGTTCAGCGACCTTCGTTTCGAGACTTTCTGTGAATTCGTTGATCTCCTTCAATGCAAGCTTCAGCCGCTCTCTCATCACGTCGAAGGATTGAGCCAGCTCGCCGAGTTCCCCTCCCGTGCCCACGACAATCGGTGTGTCAAGGTTCATAGCGCTGACGGCTCGTGTGCCGTCGATGAGCTTTTGAATTGGAACATCGACAAAGTGCCGGATGAAGAAGATGATGAATATGCCGATAAGGAGAATGTGAATGCCGGCCACGATGAACACCCGTCGCTGCATCGCGGCCATTTCGGTATCGATAGGATCGAGATCGAACGCCACATCCAACACTCCAAGGACTTTGGTTTCTGCCGGGTGAGCGTGACAGTCCGCCTCGGCGCACGACGGCTCATTGTAGATGGGCGTGATCATCGCAAGTCTCCGACTGCCATCCTGGCCGCGGAACACGCGAGCACGGTTGGGGACATCCACTTTCACAAGTGGTTTATCGCTTGCGTGACAAAGATAGCACGCCTCGGCCTTCTTATCAACCTGCGACTGTTTCCCCGACGCCGTCGAGAACATGACGCGCCCTTCTTTGTTGAATATGCGAATGAGTCGGATGCCCTGTTTCAGCGCAATTGTCTGCATGACGTTGTAGGCATCATCCCGATGGTCCGCAAGCATCGCGTGCCACGTGGCACTCGTGATTGCGTTGGAAAGTTGGTCTGCCCCAACAATCATCCCGCGAAGAAGCTGCTCTTCTTGCGTTTTGATCGTGTAATAGCCGGAAATTCCTTCGGCAACGATAATGAGAAACGTAAGGGAGAGGATGAGGCGAAGAGCGAGTCTCTTTTGACGAAAGACTTTCACAAGTCCGGGGGCTACAAGAAACGTGCCGAGCGCCAGGACATTGAATTGGAATGAGAAACCAGTCTGGGCGCCGAATAGCACATCTGTATTCGCAAACCTGGAATGACCTTCCTTTTTTTGGAAAGAGTCTGGATTGGATGAGAAAATCTTCGGACGGGACAGTCCGTCTTACACGAATGGCGTGAACTCAGACGTTCCGCCCCACCGCCGTTTCGGTATGGTCTGGTCGAAGCCGAGCAGTAATCTGAGAGAACAATTTACTCGTAGACGCGGGGTGACCCGAACCTTGCTGAGGCCCAGAGGGTGAGGATTGATGTGATCCCTGCAATCGCGCGCTTTTCGTCTTCATCGTGGATCACAAGGCCGTACGTGTCTGCGACAAAATGAAGGTTCTTGAGGACTTTCAGTGCTCTTCGTCGATTCACCGCTCCGTGCCAATAGTCGACCTGTGACACGATCATACGCTCATGCCGACGCAGGAACTCGCCTAGAGAAATGACTTTACGGCTTAACGGTGTGCGCGGTTTTGCAATTGTCATCAGATCCGCAAGATATTGATCCCAGAAACGAGACAGCCTGGCGTTCTCTGGGCGCCGGAGATGTCGCGCGCGCGCGATGGAAAACTTCGCCTTGGTGTGCACGCGAAATTTCGGGACCACAGGATGAAAGTCGTAAATGTTTTCCCAATGGTTCCGGTCGATTGGGTCCCGTTCGTTGTGCACCCAGCGCCTTTTTAGCTCTCCCCATGAGACGATGGTGAGTACGGCTTTTTCCCGGCTGTCCAAGAGAATGAACCTGCCATTTTCCGCTTTCACCACTGTAACCCAATGATTCCAGTCGTGAATACAGACAAGTGACGGAATGCCCTGACGGAGGTATTTGATCAGTTCCACTTTGGCGGCCTCGGGTTCGTGGCGCCGAATAATGGGCAAGTCACAGTTGAAGTGCCTGGCTGCGTTTCTCAATTGATCGTCGTCTGTGCCGTACTTCGATCTGGTCTCTGCGATACGGGTGATCGTACTTTCATCTGAAAAGATGCCAAGAACGATGAGAGCGTGTTTAAGAGCGAAGGGGCCGCACTGCCAGAGGTTGGGTTGAGGTTCTATGCCCATGAGCGATTCTGATTTCAAAAAATTGCACACAAAGCTAAAGAAACTCACCGCCAATTGCAATAAACCTCTCATTCTCCTATTACTTCGCAGGGAATTCTCATCCTCCCGCAGTGTGTCTGATGCACTTCGGAGGTCTTAGAAAATTATTCCATCATCGAGTTCAATAACTCCTTTCGGCGTTGTGTTGGATCCTGAGAGCGTTTTCTCTTTTTTGAAAACAGCAAAGGAGCGAAACGTCAAGTCGAGACAGGCGGGAGTAGCATCTCAACACATTTTTGGTAAACTTCGAGATAGCCTTTCCTCTACCTCTTACCTTGAAAGTAGACATTATGAAAACAATTGAACTCGACCGCCGAAAATTCCTGCGTTCAACCGTACTGGGTGGCGCAGGAGCTCTCATCGCTTCAACCTCAACTGCCCTGGCAGGTTATTCCACATCGTCGGAAGCCACAAACAATAAGAAACTGATCAGGCGTAAACTTGGAGCCACAGGCATCGAGCTCCCTATCGTGAGTATGGGGGTGATGCGTGCAGACAACGCTGCTCTTATTCCCGCGGCGATGCAGGCCGGTATAGCGCTTTTCGACACTGCGCACGGATACCAGCGTGGGAGGAATGAGGAAATGTTGGGAGAGGTTTTCAAAGACTATCCAAGGAATTCTTTCATCGTCGCAACAAAAGTACCCCCCGAAGAAGTCGATATCAGGACCGGCTTCCTGAAACCGGGGTCAACCTGTAACGCGTTTCTGGAAAAACTGGATTTGAGCCTCAATCGTCTCAAGCTGGACCATGTTGACATCCTGTATCTACATGGGATCACGACTCGCGAGGCCGCTCTTTATCCGTCGATGCTTGAAGCTGTGCGGGAGGCAAAGAAATCCGGAAAGGCGAAGCACGTCGGTATGTCCACTCACAAGAATGAACCGGCAGTGATACAGGCGGCAATTGACAGCGGCGTCTATGAAGTTGTTTTGACTTCTCTAAATTTCAGACAGGATCATTATCAGGAAATGAAACGTGTTATCGCCAAAGCTGCCGAGGCTGGTATTGGAATTATCGCCATGAAGACCATGGCAGGAGGCTTTTACGACAAAGAAAAAAAGAAGCCAATCAACTGCAAAGCCGCATTGAAATTTGTCCTTCAGGATGAACACGTCACGACGGCGATTCCGGGGATTACCAATTTCGACCAGCTCGCGGTTAATGCAAGTGTCAACGAAGATGTCGCTCTGACGGATGAGGAGCGGGCAGATCTTGTAGTTGGAAAAGACGTGGGAGGCCTCTACTGCCAGGGATGCGAACGGTGTACTCCCGATTGTCCCAAGGGACTGCCAATTCCGGAAATCATGCGGGCGTATATGTACACGTATGGCTACGGCAATGTCGAAATGGCGCACTCGCTACTCTCAAGTCTTGACCTGTCCAAGCATCCGTGTATAGATTGTGGGACGTGCACGGCACAATGCGCGAAAGGATTTTCGGTTTCCGAACGCGTCAGCGACATAATACGACTTCTTGATGTGCCGTCAGAATTCTTGGCCTGATGTATTTCACGTGAGCAATAGAACGCCTTGCATCATAATTCTGCTCTCAATGGTTCTGGCACCTCTTGCCCCGGGACAAGATTCGGCTTCGTTGTACCCATCATTAAAGGGGTGGACGTTCAGCGAAGACGAAACAGTATACAATCCAGACAACCTTTGGGATGTGATCGACGGAGCCGCCGATCTGTTTCTGGAGTATGGATTCGTCGACCTGCATGTTGGACGGTATCACAAGGGAGAGGACTCCGAGATCAAGGTGGAACTGTATAGATTTGACTCCATGGCCGATGCATTCGGCATGTACTCGCAGGAACGGAATCCGAAGCACGCATTCATTGACATCGGAGTCCAGGCACATCGGGAGGAAGGTGTCCTGAACTTTCTTACCGGCGTATATTATGTAAAGATCATGACGCACATACGCGGTCAGGAAGCGCTTGACGCCATGACGACGATCTCGAAATCCTTGAATACTCACCTGATGCAGGAAAACAAATGGCCCAGGATTCTGAATCTTCTTCCTGAACAACAGAAACATCCCAACTCAGAACAGTATATTGCCAGAAATTTTCTCGGGTATGCTTTCTTCCGTCAGGCTTACGTCGCTCAGTATGGCAACGACAAAACCTTCCGCATTTTTGTTATCGCTGCCAATTCGTCTGCGGAGGCGAGCTCAGCCTTCAATGAATTTGTTAAAACTTCACCGGGTGGTGCGATTGATACTTCCACTTTTGAACAGTATTCCGTTCGCGACCGTTATAACGGGCTCGTCGAGCTTCTTCTCGAAGGAAATTTTATTGCCGGCACAGTTGATCTCGAGGATCGAAGTCTCGCGAAAACTTACATTGACGATATCCTGAAAAGGATCGACACATTTACCGGCAACAATCGCATTTCAAAATAGAAACAAGTCCTCTCCTCAGTAACAACTCTCAGCCCGCGTCATCAAGTTCACCTTTCATTGGGGTCTTTTTATATCGGACCGCTCGGCAGACGCCCATCCATATATCTTCTTTATACCTTTCTCCCTTCTTTTTATATCCTCTTGATTGCCTTTCTCATTGATCTCTCATCATATTTGTGCCGTCATTTTTCTTTGAAGCGTTGAGGAGCCTGTACAACCGACGATCCTACAAAGTCTTCTTCAGAGAATAATGTTCGCTACGGAACTCATCAACTAATTTGAGTACAGCTTATGATTCGAAAACAGTTGCGCATTGCCATCATCACGACGGTGTCATTTACCGTCATCACTGGCGTAGTGTATCCTCTTGCCGTCACCGGCCTCGGTCAGTTGTTGTTTCCGGGGAAAGCGAACGGCAGCCTCATCAAGGAAAAGGGAAAGATTATCGGATCTGAGTTGATTGGCCAGCCGTTCACCGATCCCAAATATTTCTGGGGTCGCTTGTCTGCTACAGGGCCTTACCCCTATAACGCCGGGGCATCGAGCGGATCGAACCTGGGACCACTGAACCAGGCTCTTCTTGATGGTGCAAAGAAAAGGGTGGCGGATCTGAAAGCCGCGGACCCCCAGAATACACAGGTCATTCCCGTCGACCTCGTAACCGCATCGGGAAGCGGACTCGATCCGAACATCAGCGTCGCAGCTGCGCTCTATCAGGTCGACCGAGTAGCCAGAAGCAGGAATTTAACTAAAGAGCAAGTTCGTTCGCTTGTAAACCAACGCATCGAAGGAAGACAGCTCGGTTTTCTTGGAGAACCTCGTGTCAATGTGCTGATGTTGAACCTCGCACTTGACGATATCCAACAGTCACCGGAGGCAAAATAACATGGACGACCTTATGTATCTTGGCATCGCCGTTCTCTTTTTCTGGGCAACGTGGGGACTTATGAAATTGTGCGAAACACTGGATGATCACAAATCAGGAGAGCGATCATGAACTGGCTCTATATCCTCTCGGGACTTGTCTCCCTTGCGCTGCTTGTGTATTTGTTTATCGTGCTTTTGAAACCGGAGACATTCGAATGACGACAAACGGAATATTCCAGCTGCTCTTCTATCTGGCTGCCCTCATACTACTGGCGAAACCGTTGGGAGCGTTCATGTCCCGTGTCTACCAACGACAGAAGACATTCCTCGATCCGGTCTTCGGTCCCGTCGAGAGGCTCATTTACAGGCTGTCGAGAATTAATCCTGACGAAGAAATGGACTGGAAGGAGAATGCCGTTGCCTTCCTTATGTTCAACTTCGTGGGATTGATCATTGTCTACGGGCTTCAGCGACTTCAACAACTCCTGCCGTTGAATCCGCAGGGACTTGGAGCTGTATCGCCCGATTCCTCGTTTAACACCGCAATCAGTTTTGCGACAAACACGAACTGGCAGGGGTACGGTGGTGAAACCACCATGAGCTATTTAACGCAAATGTTGGGCCTCACCGTCCAGAATTTCGTTTCTGCAGCATCAGGAATGGCGGTACTCGTCCTCTTTATCCGTGCCCTGGCACGACATTCCGCCACCACACTGGGAAATTTCTGGGTTGATTTGACTCGCAGCACCTTGTATATCCTGATGCCATTGGCAGTCATCGTCGCTCTTGTTCTGATCTCGCAGGGTTCGGTCCAGAACTTCTCTGCGTACGCTTCAGCATCGCTTCTTCAGCCCACGACGGACACAAGCGGCGCAAAGGTGACTGAACAATTGATCGCCATGGGCCCAGCGGCTTCGCAAATTGCCATCAAGCAATTGGGGACAAACGGCGGCGGGTTTTTCAACGTCAACTCATCACATCCCTATGAGAATCCAACGCCGTTTTCAAATTTTCTGGAGATGTTGTCCATTTTGTTGATCGCGGGAGCGCTTTGTTACACACTTGGCGCTATGGTGGGGGATACTCGCCAGGGCTGGGCACTGCTCGCTGCAATGACAATCATTCTTGTGGTCGGAATCTTCGCGGCATACCACTATGAATCAGCGGGTAATCCGAAGTTTGATTCATTGGGCGTCGACCAACACACCACCGCCATTAATCCCGGCGGAAACATGGAAGGAAAAGAAGTGCGGTTGGGCATTGCGAATTCAGCGCTCTGGGCAACAGTCACGACGGCTGCATCGAACGGCTCCGTCAATGCCATGCACGATTCCTTTACGCCCATGGGCGGACTTGTCCCCCTGGTGATGATGCAGCTCGGTGAGGTTGTGTTCGGCGGCGTCGGTTCAGGGCTTTACGGCATGCTTGTCTTCGTGATTGTCGCCGTGTTCGTCGCTGGATTGCTTGTAGGAAGAACACCAGAATACCTGGGCCACAAGATTGAAGCATATGAAATGAAAATGGCATCACTACTCATCCTCATCATGCCTCTTACCGTTCTCGGCCTCACCGCACTGGCAGTCATAACATCTGCGGGAACAAGTTCTATCCTGAATCCCAGTGCTCACGGATTCAGCGAGGTTCTGTACACCTTCACTTCGCAGGGCAATAATAACGGTAGCGCCTTCGCAGGACTCAATGCAAACACGCCGTTCTACAATATTACCGGCGGGCTGGCAATGTTGATCAGTCGCTATTGGCTCGCCGTTCCGACATTGGCGCTTGGCGGATCGCTTGTTCGCAAGAAGCTTATTCCAGCGGGCGAAGGGACGTTGCCGACACATACTCCCCTTTTCATTTTCTGGCTCATTGCAGTCGTGCTCATTGTCGGGGCGCTGAACTTCTTCCCTGCTCTCGCCCTGGGGCCAATCGTCGAACACTTTATGATGATCCAATAGGATAAACGAGAGGAACCATGCTGATGACAACGCAAGCTTCACAGACTTTGAAGAAACCCCTTGGACTCACGGGAGAGATGTATCGCCGTGCGCTCGTCGATTCAGTCCTGAAACTGAATCCCCGCTGGATGGTGCGTAATCCGGTGATGTTTGTTGTCGAGGTGGGGAGCGTTCTTACCACTGCGCTCTGGATTCAGGCACTTTCCGGCGCGGGGGAAGCTGCAGCCTGGTACATCGGAAGTGTTTCACTGTGGCTCTGGTTTACGGTTCTCTTCGCGAATTTTTCAGAAGCATTGGCAGAAGGACGCGGAAAAGCTCAGGCCGAGGCTTTGCGCCGATCACGCCGCGAAACAAAGGCAAAGCTTCTTCACGATCCCAGGGACCGTTCGAAATTTAACATTGTTTCGTCGATCGACCTGAAAAAAGGGGATCTCTACCTCGTCGAGCCAGGCGATATCCTTTCTGCCGACGGTGAAGTAGTTGAAGGCGTTGCTTCCGTTGACGAAAGCGCCATCACAGGAGAGAGCGCGCCCGTGATTCGCGAATCCGGAGGCGACCGGAGTGCCGTAACAGGCGGTACGCGAGCTCTTTCGGATTGGCTTGTCATTCGCGTCATGGCAGAACCAGGTGGAGGTTTTCTCGACAGAATGATCAAACTGATCGAAGGCGCAAAGCGACAAAAGACTCCCAACGAGATTGCTCTCAACATTCTCCTCGCTGCGTTTACGATTATTTTTCTCGTAGTGTGTGTTACTCTTCTCCCCTACTCGTTGTTCAGTGTTTCGGCGGCCGGGCAGGGAACGCCGGTTACCATCACCGTGCTCGTCGCGCTCCTTGTTTGCTTGATTCCGACGACCATTGGTGGACTCCTTTCCGCGATCGGAATTGCCGGAATGGACAGGATGATCCGGCACAACGTCATTGCGACATCCGGGCGAGCAATTGAAGCAGCGGGTGACGTCGATGTTTTATTGCTGGACAAGACTGGGACTATCACTCTCGGAAATCGTATGGCTACGGATTTTAGTCCCGCTCCTGGTATTTCAAAGGAACAACTTGCCGATGCCGCTCAGCTCGCATCGCTTGCCGACGAGACTCCGGAAGGCCGATCGATTGTCATCCTCGCAAAAGAAAAATATGGCCTCCGGGGCCGTGAGATTCATCAAATATCGGCCCAATTCATTCCGTTCAGTGCCCAGACTCGCATGAGTGGAGCGGACATCCAGCCGGCCGGCAAAAGCAGCCGGCGAATTATCCGCAAAGGAGCCACAGACGCGATCAAGGCGTTCATCGAACAGCAGGGTGGCGTTTTTCCGGCAGAGGTGCAGGCGACCGTTCAGGAAATTAGCAAGATTGGTGCGACACCGCTCGTTGTTTCCGAGAACAAGGAAGTCCTCGGCGTCATCCATCTTAAGGACATCGTTAAAGGAGGAATCAAGGAACGATTCGCGCATCTCCGCAAGATGGGAATTCGGACTGTGATGATCACGGGAGACAATCAATTGACAGCAACTGCGATTGCTGCGGAAGCCGGTGTCGATGATTTCTTGGCGGAAGCAAAGCCTGAGGACAAGCTGAAGCTGATTCGCGATTATCAGAAAGGTGGACGCCTTGTTGCGATGACAGGAGATGGAACGAACGATGCCCCTGCCCTCGCACAAGCGGACGTTGCCGTGGCCATGAACACGGGGACACAATCGGCACGTGAAGCAGCAAACATGATCGATCTCGATAGCAATCCTACGAAACTGATGGAGATTGTAGAAATCGGCAAGCAGCTTCTGATGACGCGCGGCACGTTGACGACGTTCAGCATTGCCAACGACGTCGCAAAGTATTTTGCCATCATCCCTGCTGCGTTCGCGACAACATATCCGGTGCTGAATGCGCTGAATATCATGAAGCTTGCTACTCCCGAGAGTGCGATTCTCTCAGCAGTTATCTTCAATGCACTCATCATTGTTGTGTTGATTCCCCTTGCACTGAAGGGAGTTAAATATCGTGCAGTGAGCGCGGTCCAGCTCCTACGACGGCACCTGTTCGTCTATGGCTTGGGCGGAATCGTTGCACCATTTGTGGGCATAAAGTTGGTTGACATGTTCCTGCAAGTCATAGGTATGACCTAGGCTCGGCACTGATCACACGTGCTATAAGGACAGAGAATGAAAATGGTGATTTCTGGACATGGCATAGTAACCTTTCTTGCGTTGATTCTCTTGAGTGCAGGAATCACGCATGTGAATGCACAAGATTCTGCGAAATCCGCACCGGCGTCGAAGATTGACATGAGCGGATTCGTTGATGCTTACTACAGCGAGAATTTTGCTCAGCCGACAAGCCGGATCAACAAGCTGCGCAATTTCGATATCGCTGAAAATCAGGTGAATCTCAGTCTTGTGGAAGTCGTCTTCCAAAAGAAAGCGGAACCCGTGGGTTTCCGTCTTGATGTCGACTATGGAACTTCGAATGACGTTGTGCAACCGGGAGTAACAAGCACTGCGTCGCTGCTGCAGCAAGCTTATCTGACGGTCGTTGTTCCTGTTGGGAGCGGTCTGACGGTAGACGCCGGGAAATTTGTAACTCATATGGGATACGAGGTCATCGAATCAAAAGACAATGCAAACTATAGCCGATCGCTGCTGTTTGCCTGGGCCGTACCATATTACCACACGGGAATACGTCTCGGCTACACGTTTTCGAGCACCTTCACGGCAACACTTCACATTGTCAATGGATGGAATTCGGTCATTGACAACAACGAATCGAAATCATTCGGTGTCGCGTTGAATTTCACCCCTCTGGCGACCACGAGCATAGCTCTGAATCTCATGGCAGGGCATGAGAATCTGACCCCAATAGAGTACGGCGCGAGAAATGTCGCCGATCTGATTATCAATCATCAACTTTCAGAGGCGTTCTCAGTCGGATTGAACGCGGACTACGGTGAAGCGCAGACGTATGGCGGCCTCATGATCTGGAAAGGTGCAGCAATTTATGCTCGCTGTTCATTGACAGACAAGACCGCGCTTGCAGTACGTGGTGAGATCTTTGACGATCCGCAAGGATATGCGTTGGGTCTCGGTCCAAAATCGGACGTCAAGGAAGTGACAGGTACCTATGAATACAAGTTTGTTGATGCGCTTCTCCTGCGGGGGGAGTTGCGCTATGATTTTTCGAATGTCCCCGCCTTCGACAAGAAAGCCACAGCAAATTCGATCGGCATAGGCACGGAAATGTCGCAATTGACTTTCCTCATAGGAGCTGTAGTGACCTTTTAAGGAACAGTCGAACAACGCGGCGTCGGATTGTTCCGTCTTACATGAATTTGATGTTTGTGAGCTGTCAAGTTTGGGAAATGCGATCGCGATTGCAGGACAAATCAAAATGATGAACGGTCGAAAATGATATGGCATTAGTACAGCGCTCCCATGAGAAACCGGAAACTCATCACGTGGATGATCATCACGCTGATTATTCTCGCGGTCCTTTTTGTGTTAAGGGTGTTGAGCCCGGCGGGACTTTCGGATTCAGGAGTCCCTACATGGAAAAGTTGATCCCCGGGGAGTCAGCCAGGGGGCGATTCAGGGAGCATTCGCGAGCCACGCACAGACTCTGCGACCGTCCGTCATTGACCATGGTGGCCGGTTGAAGGAAAGACAGCTCTCAACGCCAGTGAAGAGGGGATCGTTCATGAACAGGTACAACAACATGAGAATTGTTCGAGAGTTATCTCACGACGCGAAGCATTTGTTGTCCAATCAATCCGCGGAAGGCAATTCGAGGAGTATTTCATTCGCGGAATTTATCGAACGTCTCGAAGAACATGCTGGTAACCTAGTCCCGGCGAAGAAAAGCCTCAAAGACTTGACACGTGAAATCTTACGCATCCTCTCCGTTGGTACGTTTAAAAACATCATCGGATGATCATGGCCTGGTATCGGAACAAAATACGAATCGGAAGGCGAGACAGGTTTTGGCTCACGGTCGCAGTCGTGGTCGTTGCGATTCTTTTTGTCCTCAGAATGTTAAGCCGCGACGGATTCTCGGACTCCGGCAAGCCGGTTTGGAAGAGTGCAGTGCTGGGGAGTGAACCCATAAAAGACACGGTGAGGACTAAAGACGTCCACGCTGCTGTAAAATAAAGCAGTCACTGAACTCCTGCGTCCGGAGAGTGCTGTTTGAGCACAGGTTTCCCTTGACCGCAACAACTATGGACCAAATGAAGCACGTCGATTCTGAAAGAATATGGAATGCTTTATCGGCGCGCCACACCCTCTTTGGGAGTGCCTCGCCGTCGCGCGAAGATTGTGATTTCCGTCTCGCCCGGATTGGGCTCGTAGTTTCGATCACGTTGTTGGGCATCGCTGGAATCGTCGAAATTGCATTCATTGCAACCCTCCTCTGGCAACTCTTTTCATAGCAATTGATAGAAGGTAATTTTCTGCGGGATGGTGTACATCCGGGCAATGCGGGGGGAATGGTATCCTGCCACCGGTGAATCTCACGATGATTGTAACTATATTTGTGCGTCATGACGAACGAGCAAACGCGACCAGATCCAGACGCCCTTTTGAACCTCCTCCAGAAAGAAGAAGAGAAAGAGAAGAAGGGAAAACTGAAGATCTTCTTCGGTATGTGCGCCGGTGTTGGCAAGACGTACGATATGCTCAAGGATGCGCATGCTGCCAAGTCGAAAGGCGTCGATGTGGTGGTGGGTTACATCGAAACGCACAAGCGTCCGGAAACGGAAGCCCTTCTCAGCGGTCTCTCGATCTTTCCACGAAAAACGATCCAGTATAAAGGAACTACCCTCGAAGAAATGGATTTGGATGCGATCCTTGCCCGAAAGCCCGAGCTTGTTCTCGTTGATGAATTGGCGCACACGAATGCCCCGGAGAGCCGGCATACGAAACGATATCAGGACGTCCGTGAGCTGCTCGACAACGGCATCAATGTTTTCACGACGCTGAACGTCCAACACCTGGAGAGCCGCGCGGACACCGTAGCACAGATCACCGGCAGCATTGTCCACGAAACCGTTCCCGATTCCGTCTTCGCAGCCGCGGATGAAGTCGAGGTGATCGATATTTCTCCCGAAGAGCTGCTGAAGCGATTGGAAGAAGGCAAAGTTTACACCCCCGAGCGATCCAAACGAGCCATTGAGAATTTCTTCCGGGAAGGGAATCTCACTGCACTTCGCGAGATGTCCCTGCGCCTGACCGCCGAACGCGTCGACAGACAATTGCGCGACTACATGGCGAAGCAACGGATCTCCGGTCCGTGGAAATCCGGGCAACGACTGGTTGTCGGGATCAGTCCAAGCCTCCGGTCCATCTCCGTGATTCGCTGGGCACGGAGACTCGCCTACACCATGGATGCGTCCTGGCTTGTGGTATGTGTTGAATCTTCCAGTGCATTGAACCAGAACGAAAAAGACCAACTGTCGAAGAATATCAAGCTTGCTAAGGAACTCGGGGCTGAGACACTCACCACGTCCGATGATGACGTTGCGGGAGCGCTCATCCGGGTCGCCCGACGTCAAAATGCAACCCAAATTCTTGTGGGTAAGCCAATACGAGGACTATTTTCCCAATCTTCCCATCTGATCGATGAATTGCTGGCCAAAAGCGGCGATCTGGATATTTACATCGTCGGACAAGAGGGAGACACGGAACGAGCCGGGAGCAGACGTTTTTTTCCGCAAATTCAGTCGATCTTACCACAGTATGCAATCGCCTCCGTCATTGTGCTTGTTGTCGCTCTGGCCTGTTTTCCAGTAACCAGGTTTCTTGGATATCAGACGGTGTCATTCATCATTCTTCTCACAGTATCGCTCATGCCGTTGAGGTTCGGCCCCGGACCGGTACTTGTGGCGGCCGGACTCGGAGCACTTGCGTGGGATTTCCTTTTTATTCCGCCGATTTTCACCTTCAGTGTTGGAAGAATCGAGGATGTGCTCATGCTGGGGATGTATTTCACAGTAGCGATCGTAACCGGCGTTCTTTCGGCGCGCGTTCGGGCTCGTGAAAAAGCAGTCCGACAACGTGAAGAAAAGACATCTGCGCTCTTTACGCTTACCAGGGATCTTTCCTCAGCGCACTCACAGGACGAAGTCATCAAGGCTGCTGTCGCAAACATCAAAAAATTCTTCAATGCAGATGTCGTGGTTGTTCTCGGAGATGCCGATGGAGAGATCGCCTCAAGTCCGCACACGGCAAGCTCCATGAAACCTGACGCCAAGGAATACGGCGTAGCGGCGTGGTCCTATTGGAACGAAAAGCATGCCGGAAAATATACAGACACCTTGCCGTCGGCGGAGGCAACATATTTCCCAATGTCAGGGCCCCGCTATCCGCTTGGAGTGATCGGAGTGAAACTCACACAGAAATTGACATCGGATCAAGAGAACCTGCTGGAGAATTTCATCGCCCAGATTTCGTCTGCCGTCGAACGGGAGCTGCTGAGCGAAATAAGCACCAAATCGATCATCGTGGCCGAATCCGAACGACTCTACAAGACCCTCTTTAATTCCGTTTCGCACGAATTGCGGACTCCAGTTGCGACAATCATGGGGGCATCAGAAAATATCCTCCACGATTTGTCGCATGGTTCGTTACCGACCAACGAGGAATACGCGAAGGAAATCCATCTTGCGGCCGAACGATTGAACAGGTTGGTGGCAAATCTTCTCGATATGACAAGACTGGAATCCGGAATGATTCAGCCCAAGCTTGATTGGCACGATGTACGGGATGTCATCAACAGCGCGTTGAAGGGATTGGACAAAGAACTCTCCGGACATGCCGTCACGGTCAACGTCCAGGACGACATGCCTTTGGTGAAATTTGATTATGGGCTCATTGAGCAGGCGATCACCAACCTCGTGCACAACGCAACGGTTCATTCACCGGAAGGAACAGAAATCGAGGTCAATGCTACACACACTGAGCGCGAATGCATTATCGTTGTCTCGGACAGCGGCCCCGGACTATCCAATGAGGAGCTCCAGAAGGTCTTCGAGAAATTCTATCGTGCCCCAACCGCCAAGACAGGCGGCACCGGTCTTGGTCTTCCGATTGCGAAAGGGTTTGTGGAAGCGCACCATGGTACGATCTCAGCAAAGAACCGGCTGACCGGCGGCGCCGAATTCTCCATCAGAATTCCAGTCGATCCTGAACCTGGCAAACCAAAGCAGGAACACATTTGAACACAAAACCTGTCATCCTTGTGGTGGACGATGAGTCGCAAATTCGGAGATTGCTCGAGCTTACACTTCAAGGCAGCGGTTTTGATGTCCGCCTTGCAAGCACAGGCAATGAAGGCGTGATCATGGCAGCGTCCGAACGTCCCGAATTGATCATTCTCGACCTGGGGTTGCCTGATATGGATGGACGGGAAGTGCTCAAGAAGATCCGGGAATGGTCGTCTGTTCCCGTCCTCATCCTTTCGGTCCGCAATGGGGAAACCGACATCGTTTCCTGCCTGGACGCCGGCGCCGACGATTATCTCGTCAAGCCGTTCCGGACGGGAGAGCTGCTTGCTCGTGCGAGGACAGCACTCCGACATCGGTTGACAAAGGAAGAGAAGGAAGTCTTCACGAACCGCATTCTTTCCGTCGATCTTTCTGCTCGGACGGTGAAGAGAAGTAACGAGCTCATCAAGCTGACAGCGACGGAGTATGCGTTGCTTGCATTGTTCGTAAGGAATGCGGGACGAGTCCTCACGCACAAATTCATTCTTGAGCAGATCTGGGGTCCAGCCCACGCTGAAGAAGCACAATACACACGCGTCTACGTCGGATCGCTCAGAAAAAAAATCGAGAAGGATCCTGCGAACCCAAAAATCATACTTACCGAATCAGGGATCGGATACCGACTAAGCGTCGAAGATTAGTTCATTCGTAGAGCGACCGATTCGTCATATTTCATCAAAAAATGACAGATCTGCGGAACTCGTGAAGCGGAATCCTGGTTTTCTTGTGATATCGAAGGTAGAAATTTGCGTTCTTCATCATTTTGACCAACGACTCCCCAGTTTGACACTTTCCGTCAATTCAGTCGCCGGCAACGACGTCACACTCATCCAAAGGAAGCAAACGAATGAATATTGTTCAAGCCATCATCCTGGGTATCGTCCAGGGTCTCACTGAATTCATTCCGATTTCGAGCTCGGCTCACCTCGTCATCATACCGTGGTTGTTCAATTGGAATGACCCGGCTCTCGAAAGTCTTACGTTCGACGTCGCACTCCACCTTGGGACGCTCGTGGCGCTGCTGGTCTTTTTCTGGAGCGACTGGGTTCGTTTGGTCAAGGCAGGTATTGCCAGTATCGTCGAAAGGAGCATCGGCGAAAACATCGACAGAAAACTTGCCTGGTATCTCGTGATCGGAACAATTCCGGGAGGCGTCGTCGGTCTGCTGTTCGAACACAAGATTGAAGAACTGTTCCATCCGTCGAAAGGAGCCATCGTATCGTCCTCGATGGTATGGATGGCCGTGATTATCGCCCTCCTTGGCGCGCTCCTGTTCCTGGCGGAGCGCCTGGCAAAACATGAACGTCGGATGAATGGCCTGACTTTCAAGGATTCCATTCTGATCGGTTTGTCACAAGCACTCGCAATTTTTCCCGGCGTATCACGCTCCGGGGCCACTATTACGGCAGGACTTGCCGTCGGACTGGAGCGGGAAACGGCTGCGCGGTTTTCATTCCTGTTGTCTGCACCCATCATTGCGGGGGCTGGACTCAAAAGCCTCTGGGATATCTACAAAGGAATTCACAGCGGCGCAATTGCCGGTTCTGAACTTATTATGTTTCCTGTCGGTTTCGTCGCCGCAGCCATCAGCGGATATTTCTGCATCAAGTATCTCCTCCGGTTTCTGCAAGACAATCCAACAAACGTCTTCGTCTACTATCGCTGGGCGTTGGCCATATTTGTTGTTGCGGTCGCCATACTCCGACCTTGAATCAAAAACAGTATGATTGGACTTGTACAGGATATTCCTAATCGCTCATGAAGCGACTCTTCCATATACCGGTTGTCCTCGTTATGCTCTTATGGGTGAGTTATCCGCATCTGGCGGAAGACACGACGCTTCTCCATCATGTCACTTGTCTTAAGCAGCAAAGCGACAACAGTGCTCAAGCATTCCTCCTCAACCTTCCGGCAAAATCCGACACCCGGGTTGAACTGCCTGGAGAGGGATTTCTTCCTGAATTTTCCAGGAAAGAATCTATTTCCCACGCTCGGAACGAAAGCTGGCCGAGGGACTTTACTTCGTTCATTGCATCACACCATATCTACACTCAGGTCACTTCCTCCTACCTCTGACGTCTCAGTTCTTTTTCAATTGGGTTCCCCCAACACCCCTTTCGCCATGGGTGTGCTGTGACCACTCTGAAGAGTCGATGGCGATGCGGTCTCAAAAGACGGTGTGGCTCACCGACTATCACATCAATGTCTTGAACCTATAAGGTATAGTATGGATACCCAATCAAATCAACAACCGAAGGGCGAGCAGGTGCAATCCGGCAAGCAGGTTGCATTCGGTATCGCAGCATTCGTCATTGGTACCATCGCTCTGCTTATCCTCCTCAAATACTTGACCGGATAAGAATTCTTCCGATAGCATTGACCCGGAAGAGGGAGTATTCTCTCTTCCGGCTTTGAATCCATCCAAATAGTCCGCTATCTTGTTCCACGTTCTGGCGCTATTCCAGGACAAACTACTACAGAAAAGGATGATTGATGTTTCAGCATGTCGGGGCATTTGCAATCGGGATCGTCATTGGCTTTCTGGGTGGATTATTTGGTAAAGGGGGCAGCGCTGTTGCCACGCCGTTGTTGAGCCTCATTGGCATTCCCGGATTTATTGCCGTTGCCGCACCTTTACCCGCAACCGTTCCGGGAACATTTATCGCTTCGGCAGCTTATTGGCGATCCAGTCTCATCGACTGGCAGATCGTTCGATGGAGTATTGTTACAGGCATCCCCGCCACGATTATCGGATCGTACCTTACAGAATTTACCGGCGCCACACCTCTGCTGGTCGTGACGGGGCTAATGGTTCTTGGCTTCGGTCTCTCCTTCTTACTTTCCCCGAGAGAACAGAAATCTGATGGTCTGACGATTGATCCGTCCGTGGACACGCGTCCAACGAATTGGAGAACGCGGCTTGTACTTGTCGCGATCGGCGTTGGACTGATCTCAGGGCTCCTGGCGAACTCTGGTGGATTTCTTCTTGCTCCGAGTTATGCGCGGATTCTTCGGCAACCAATCAAGAAAGCCTTCGCCTGTTCTCTTGCAGTGTCCGTGGTGCTTGCCTTGCCTGGGACAATTGTTCACGCATATCTTGGACACATCAGCTGGACGATCACGGGTCTCATAGCCCTCGGATCGGTTCCCTTCTCGTATCTCGGCGCCAAGGTGGCAATTCGAAGCAAAGCGGGAAATCTTGAGCGTTGGTACGGCGTCGCTTTGACATTGCTGGGCGCCTTCTTCCTTGTGCAACTTTGAAACAGACGGTTCTCAATTTCGAGAAGAGTACTGATCCGTTTTCGCATTCCGCATTTTGATTGCTTCTTTTTCTCGTCTTCGACACTGCCTCACTTGCTAGTCTTCTCTTAGAGTCTTAAGTTAGTACAAAGAAATTTCTCACCGCTCTGAGTTTGAGAGACGTTCCTTGTAATGGATGGAACGGATCCGCCACAGAGACGGCGAACAAGCCAGCAGGTTTTGGGTAGAGACTGCGGCGGAGAGACAGTAAGAAGCCTCTGGTTATCGCAAAACGAGAACAGAGGCTTTTTTTGTTTGAGAGCAATATGGAGTTGATCCTCTTGAAAGTAGAAGGTGATCAAATGGACGCGTCGGAAATTCCAGCAACTGAAGAGCAGCAGAGTCTTAAGGCGGGCATCGTCAGACGGTTCACGCAAGTACTGATTGTTTTCGCGTTGGAGGCATTCCTGCTCTTTTTGTCTTCAGGCCAACTTGGCTGGACGTGGGCCTGGGTTTTCCTATGTATATCGTTGGTCAGCATGGTCATCAATGGAACGATCCTCTTCCGCACAAGTCCCGAGACTATCACCGAACGCGGGCGAGCAAAGGAAACCAGAAATTGGGATAAAATCGTCTCCGGATTCTATGTCCTTTCCGCGTTCCTCGCACTGCCACTGGTAGCCGGTTTAGACGTTCGCTACGGTTGGACCGGAGAATTGCTCAGTGCCTGGCATATTGCGGGGGCCATTCTCCTCGCTGCTGGACTGGGCCTTGGCGGATGGGCGATGATCGTCAACGCCTATTTCTCAACGGCAGTTCGTATTCAGACGGACCGTGGTCAGACGGTGTGTCGCACGGGACCGTATCGGTTTGTCCGGCATCCCGGCTACGTCGGTTTCATTCTTCAGTCCCTTGCCACTTCCCTCCTGCTTGGTTCCGTGTGGGGGCTGATCCCGGCAATCATTGCGGCTGCACTTTTGGTGATCAGGACAGCTTTTGAAGATCGGATGCTTCGGTTGGAGCTGCCCGGCTACGCAGACTACGTGCGGGAAGTCCGATACCGACTTGTCCCCGGAGTCTGGTGAAAAATCTCATTGGTTCTCGTATCAACTCTGCCAGAGAAAAAAACCGACGCATACTTTCTGTCAGAGGCTTTGCATCTAACACTCATCAACAAGAAAAAGAGGGAATTATGAAGACCATACTTCTTTGCTCAGCACTTGCGCTTATTGCTCTTCCGATCGTTGCACAGGAAAAAACTCTCATCAGCGGTGACATAGAGAGCGGCGGATATGGAGGGCCGGTTCTCCAGGTCACCCAGATCAACAAGCAGACCGCTGTTCTTGTAGGAGGTGTTGGCGGATGGATCATCAATCATACGATCGTTCTGGGAGGAGGCGGCTACGGTCTCGTGACCGATGTTACAGCCAAGTATCCTGACCCGTTCTACGGATCACAGTACCTGACTGTCGGATATGGCGGACTGTACCTCGAATATATCGCTTCCAGCGACGAAGTCATCCATTTGTCCGTCGGAGCACTCATCGGAGCTGGCAATGTAGGCTACAAGAACCAAGAGATGTTTAGTATGAATCGCTCCATGGATAACTTTTTCGTCCTGGAACCTAATATCCAGATCAATCTTAATGTCACGCAATTCTTTCGCATATCGGCGGGAGCGAATTATCGATGGGTAACCGGTGTACGAAACGACATCACGAGCGATGCAGATCTCAGCGGTCCTTCGGGAATGTTGATCCTTAGGTTTGGGATGTTTTGACCTCGGAGTCAGCTCGCGGGTGTTTTTGGATTTCAGGAGAATACAATGATTTCAAAAAGTCCAACGTTCGAAGCAATGAATGGAACGTCCGATTCTATTGGGACACACCCGAGAAGTCTCTACAGATTTGCCGGCGCGGCTGCCCTGCTTGCCCTTTCTGCCAATGTGCTTGATGTCGTCCTCGGCTTTGGAGATACCGACATCGCCGCCTATGGAACCAAGACCGCCGTCGAGTGGTTCGCGATGTTTCAGAAAAGCTGGTTCAAGGGACTCTATGTCCTCGGCATCCTCAACATAGTCTATATGACTTGCATGGTGCCGGTGTATTTCGCTCTCTTTGCGGCGCACCGTCGAAGGAATGGGACTTATGCTGCACTGGCGATGGTCGTTTTCCTCGTCGGAATGGCGATCTACATCTCAAACAACGCGGCCATTCCGATGCATGTTCTTTCAGGCAAGTACGCCGCGGCAACGACGGATACCCAAAGGGCATTGTTCGCCGCCGCCGGGGAGTCCGTGCTGGCTCTAGGAGAGGATTTTACACCGGGCTCGTTCATTGGCCTGATATTTGGGGGAATCGCTGCCATTGGGATGTCGTTCGTCATGCTTCGCGGTGGAGTGTTCAGCAGGACGACTGCCTGGATCGGAATTGTCGGATTCACCTTCCTCTCTATTTTCACAATCTGGTCAACGTTCATTCCGGTCTTGTACAACGTAGCCTTCTATGTATTCGGGATGATAGGCGGCTTGCTCGCTCTTGCGTGGTTTGTCCTTGTTGCTCTGCAATTCTTCAAGCTGGGACGGCAAGTAGATTCGCAAGCATAGGATTTCACACGTTCGGAGATAAATCGTGGAGGAGGATTCAGAATGAGTAAGTCGGAACAAAAGAAGAAAGCCCAACAGTTGCTCTCGCTGCACACCAGTGGGAAGCTCTTGATTCTGCCGAACATTTGGGATCCAATTGGGGCCCGGATTCTGGAGGCAAAGGGATATCCGGCAGTCGCAACGGCAAGCGCGGCCGTTTCGGCTTCCCTTGGTTATGAAGACGGTGAGCAGATCAAGCGATCGACGCTTATCGACGTCCTCTCGCGGATCGCCCGGAGTGTCGATGTTCCGGTCACTGCAGACATTGAGTCGGGTTACGGGAGAACGCTTGCGCAGCTGGAGGAAACGATAGAAGAGGTCATCGTCTCCGGCGTCGTTGGCATCAACATTGAGGACAGCATTGAAGAAGGAGAGGCTCTTCGGGCAATCGAAGTGCAATGCAAGCGTATCGCGAAAGTGAGGCAA
>JADGQA010000122.1 GCA_017882185.1 Bacteroidota bacterium | reverse complement strand
TTGATGGATCCGGCTTTTTGGAAACGCATCCAAAGTGAAAGGCTCGCGAGCGACGAGGAATTATGGGCGCTCCGGTATCGCATGCGGAGGGATCTCATTGAATTCGCGCGCACACGGTCGCACGAACGACTCCGACGCTTCGTTGGCAGCGGAGTCATCCCAATTCCAACCATCCTCTCGCCGGATGCTCTTACGATCGGATTTGCAAGACGGTTCGCCACATACAAACGAGCACCGCTCATTTTCCGTCATCTCGAACGGATGACCCCCCTGTTGGCAAACCCCGACCGGCCTGTGCAGATCCTTTTTGCCGGGAAAGCACATCCGCTGGACAATGAATCCAAGAAATTCATACAGAGAATTATCGAAATCACGCATCTTCCTGAATTGTCGGGCAGAGTGGTTTTCATCGAAAATTATGATTTGAACGTCGCACGACATTTGATTTCCGGAGCCGACGTGTGGCTGAACAATCCGAGGAGACCATTGGAGGCAAGCGGTACCAGCGGTCAAAAAATATGTATTCACGGCGGGCTCAACTTCAGTATTCTCGATGGCTGGTGGAGAGAAGGATACGGACAGAATAACGGCTGGGCCATCGGAGACGACGAACAGGAATCGAATCTCGACGCACAGGACGAAAAGGATTTTGAAAATCTCTATAACGTCCTGGCAGAGCAAATCATCCCCGAGTTTTACGACAGAGATTCCCACGACACCCCACGCAAATGGATCCAGCGTATTCGCAACTCCATGCAATCGCTGATCCCGGTGTATAACACAGACAGAATGGTTGCCGAATATGTGAAGAAATACTATCTGAGGTAGAGTACTGTTTTGATTGTCCGACGGGACATCCTCTGTCCAAAGACTTATTCTCGAGGTCCCGCATTCACTGTGTGACGCCTGGACTCGAAGTCGGAGCGCGCTTCGCAGCTTGAATCCCTCCTGTTTTTTTCATACCCTATAAGGTAGACCAATCATCCCGCCGCCGGCGGGATTGATTTTTTTATGGAGGAGGAAGCTTGCAGACTCTTTACGTATTTCCGATCCTTTTGTTTTCGATCATTATACACGAAATCGCGCACGGATGGATGGCATTGAAGCTGGGGGACCCTACCGCCCGAGACATGGGAAGGCTCACGCTGAATCCCATCCCTCACATCGATCCGATCGGGTCGATTCTCGTTCCGCTTATCTCATTTGTTGCCGCAGGAACGGTGTTCATTGCCTGGGCAAAGCCGGTTCCTGTGAACCCTGCGAACTTCCGCAATATTCGCCGCGACGACATCCTCGTCTCGGTAATTGGTCCGGTATCGAATCTGGTGGTCGCTCTGTTCTGCGTCATTATGTTCATAGTCACGCAACGCGTTATGGGCCCCACCGACCTCATTTCGGCAGGATTTGGACAAGACGCTGCTTCGTATTTTGCCAATATGTTCTATGTGGGAATCCCACTGAACATATTTCTAGCTGTCTTCAACCTCATTCCTGTGCCTCCGCTTGATGGCTCTCACGTTGTTGCTTCGTTACTGCCACCAAACGTGGCAAACCGGTACAGGCAAATTGGCTTTGCCGGTATTTTGCTGATTATTATCATGATGCGGCTTGCACCTGTTTGGCATGCAGTCCTTGCAACGGTGCACTTCGTACTTGTACCCTACATGGTGATTCTCGATTTCTTTCGATGAAAGTGAGTGCACAATGACTATTTGCGCGCAAGCAGGGTATACTCGCACAGGCACGATCAGAGGCAGCTACTCACAGTCTAAACCGAACTCAAAACTGGAAACACGTTGCCTTCCTTCGGCGATTCTGTTAGATTACGTGACCGAATCGAATCACAGTTCAGACCGTCAGGGACGGAAAACTCGAAGCTCTTGAACATATGAAACATATCTATTACCAGGAAGGTCAGTTGTACTGCGAACAAGTTCGGCTCCACGATCTCGCAGAGGAGTATGATACGCCGCTGTACGTCTACAGCAAGACGCAAATCCTCGAAAACTTCAATGCAATCAATGGAGCTTTTGGAGAAATGGATCATGTGACGTGTTACGCCCTCAAGGCCAATTCCAACCCCGCCGTCCTGAAGATGCTCGCGGAGGCTGGTGCTGGCGCGGATGTCGTATCAGGCGGGGAATTGTTCCTTGCTCTCAGAGCGGGGTTTCCTCAGCAAAAGATTACGTTTGCCGGCGTTGGGAAACGGGAAGACGAAATCGAGTACGCTCTCAAAGAGAACATATTTTCGATTAGCGTCGAATCCATCCAGGAACTCCAGCTTGTATCTCTCGTCGCCAACCGGTTGAATACCACGGCGCAGGTTTCAATCCGCATCAATCCCGATATCGACGCTGAGAGCCATCCCTATATCACGACAGGCCTCAAGCAGAACAAATTCGGCATTGAATCGGAGAAGATTCAGGAGACATTCAAGATTGCGAAATCGCTCCCCTCAATCGAGATTCATGGGATTCACACCCATATCGGTTCACAGATCACGAAAGTGGAGCCATTCGCGGCGGCGGCAAAGCTGGTCGTCGATTGGGTCGCGAAATTGAGAGCCGACGGGATCGGGATCACCCATATTGATTTCGGTGGAGGAATTGGTGTACCCTACGCCAACACCATCAAGCACGAGGCGCTGCCGGTTGATGAGCTGCCAGAGAACCAAATTCCTCCTGCGGAGCAATTCATCGCGGGCGTCCTCCCGACTCTGCAACAAGCAGGATGTTCAGTGTGGGTGGAACCCGGAAGATCCATTGTTGCAGATGCAGGAGTCTTGTTGACGAAGGTTTTGTATACCAAAGAAACCTCGGCTCGAAAGTTCGTCGTCGTCGATGCAGGAATGACTGAGCTCCTGCGCCCAAGCCTCTACGGTGCCTATCACCAGATTGTCCCATTGTCAATCGACACATTCGTCCAGGAAAAAGTCGACGTCGTTGGTCCCATATGCGAATCGGGCGATTTTCTTGCGCGCGATCGTCTGATGCCAAAAACCAAACAGCAGGATTTGCTTGCGGTCATGACCGTTGGGGCGTACGGGTTTGTATCTGCTTCGAACTACAACGGAAGGCTGCGACCGGCGGAGATCCTCGTTAACGGTGATCGCGTTCGAGTGATACGTCCGAGACAGACATTCGATCATCTTTTGCAGTAAGGATATATGAAACATTACAATGTTGCAGTCGTTGGCGCGACCGGGCTTGTGGGCCGGACCATGGTCAAGGTGCTTGAAGAACGGCAATTCCCGGTTGATGAACTCGTCCTGCTTGCTTCCGAACGATCTGCCGGCAAGGAAATCATGTTCAACGGAAAGCCGGTGAAAGTCCAAAAACTTGAGGGAGACCGATTCAAGGGGGTCGAATTTGCCCTCTTTTCAGCCGGCGCGAACGTGAGTCTTGAGTACGCTCCGAAGGCAGTTGCACACGGCGCCGTTGTAATCGACAACAGCAGTGCATTCCGGATGGATGAGAAGATTCCACTCGTCGTTCCAGAGGTCAATCGCAAGGAGATCTTTAGGAATACCGGGATCATTGCGAATCCAAATTGTTCGACGATCCAGCTAGTTGTGGTGCTGAAGCCGCTTCACGATGCATTCGGTATCAAGCGAGTCGTGGTCTCGACATACCAATCGGTAACTGGAGCAGGACAAAAAGGACTCGACCAGTTGATGGACGAATTGTCGAACGGGGGGCTCCGTGAGAAAAAATTCCCGCACCCCATCGCCTATAATGCTCTGCCTCATATCGACGTGTTCTTTGACGACGGATATTCGAAGGAAGAATGGAAGATGATGAAGGAGACGTCAAAGATTATGGGAGAGCCGATAAAACTAACCGCGACGACGGTGCGCGTTCCCGTGATGGGTGGACACAGCGAATCGGTGAACATTGAATTCGAAAAACCGTGCAGTGCTGATGAGGTGCGCAACATCTTGAGCAAGGCCTCCGGTGTGATAGTCCAGGACGACCCGAAGAAGAATGTCTATCCTATGCCGATTCTGGCGAAGGACCGGGACGAGGTCTTCGTGGGAAGAATCCGAAAGGATGACACGGTGAAAAGCGGTATCAACCTGTGGGTCGTCGCAGACAACGTGCGAAAAGGGGCCGCTACAAATGCAGTGCAGATTGCCGAGGTATTGGTAAAAGGTGATTAGGCACATACAACAACTGTCACCGAAATAATGAGCGAAAGCCGGGTATCATGAGACATCGAACGCTTTGCGTACTCCTGGTTTTGTTGATTGCGGGCTGTGTGAAGAAACAGGAGAACGAAACCACTGAGATCAAGACGTTTCCATTGAAGGGTGAGGTTGTGCGCGTTTTGCCCGATGAAAATCGGATCATGATTGCGCACGGAGAGATACCGAATTACATGAAGGCCATGACGATGCCTTTTAAAGTCAAGGATACAACATTTCTGACGCTTGTTCATCCGGGGGATTCGGTTCTTGCAACGTTGGCCGTTTCGCGTACTGAAAGCTGGCTTGCGACAATTTCTGTCCTCGGCACAGGAACGCCGCCTCAAGTATTGACCGGCAACGAAATTCTGCTCAAGAAACTCTTCAGGGAAGGCGAGCCACTCCCTGGCGTTGAATTCATAAACCAGGACAATAAGAAAACCCATCTGAACGAATTCAAAGGCAAGGTCCTGGCACTGACGTTTATTTATACCCGCTGTCCCCTTCCCGATTTCTGCATCCGGATGAGTAACAACTTCGCGAAGATTCAGCGATTGCTGAAGAAGGACGCTTCGCTCGACGGAAAATGGCATCTGTTCAGCGTCACCTTTGATCCCGGTTTTGACAGGCCCAAAATCCTTAGGGGCTATGGAAAATCATATGACGCTGACTTTTCAGATTGGGATTTCCTTGTTACCGAAAAGAAATCTCTCGAAAAAATTGCGGACGGCTTTGATCTCACCTACGAGCCCGATCAGGGGGGGCTCATTGCTCACACCCTCCGAACTGTCCTGATTGACAAAAATGGCAATCTGGTCGCGATCCTGAAAGGGAATGACTGGACGCCGGACAATGTCACAAGCCGAATTCGTGATCTCGCCCACAAGTAGAATCGTAAAACAAACTCTTGAAAACAGATTTCCGACATAGGATCAAGCAGGGACCTATTCTGTGCGACGGCGCCATCGGGACGCTTTTGGATTTGTATGAGTATGAGGAGATGCCGCACGAAATCCAAAACCTGAAGAACCCTGATATCATTGAACGCATTCACCGCGAATATATCGACGCCGGCGCCGAAATCATTCAGACAAATACTTTTTCTGCAAACAGGATACGACTTGCACAGTTCAGGCTCGAAGATCGCGTCGAAGAAATCAATCGTCGAGGAGTTGAGATCGCAAGATTGGCCGCGGGTGACTCAGTCTATGTCGCTGGCTCGGTGGGGCCAACCGGGAAGGTACTGGAACCGATTGGAAAGTTGAAGTTGTCGGACGCGCGCGATGCATTCAAAGAACAGATTGAAATTCTGGTCAAGGCCGGCGTGGACCTGTTGATGCTTGAGACATTTGTGAGTCTCCACGAACTCGGCGAAGCAATTGACGCCGCAAAGGAAATCACAACGATACCAATCGTCGCGCAAAAGGCCTTCCCTGAGGATGGGTCCATTCTTTCCGGCAGTTTTCCCGTCGAAGTCGTCGAGTATCTAGTCGGCAAAGGTGTCGACGTTGCCGGGGCGAATTGCACCGTCGGTCCTCAACGAATGTTCAGTCTCATTCGCAATATGTACAAGGATGGAGTAATTCTCTCGGCTCAACCAGCTGCGGGAATTCCCACCCTTCTTAATGGGAGGGCGCTCTATCATACGACTCCGGAATACCTTGCCCAGTATGCCAGGGAGCTTTTGCAGGCCGGTGTTACTCTTATCGGGTCATGTTGCGGTTCGACGCCAGCTCATACGCGTGCAATACGGCAGATGATGGATGAGCTGAAAACGGAACAACCTCACATTCAGGTGCGTGAGAAACCTTTGCCGAAAAAGGTGCCTGTCGAGGTTGCGAAACCGGGAATTCACAAAGAAGTCGACAACAGATCAGAGTTTGCCAGGAATATCGGAAAGAAATTCCTCACGACGGTTGAGCTGGATGTTCCCCGTGGTCTTGATATGTCATCGGTGATCGAGGGCGCACGGTACTTGCATCAGTTCGGTATCGATGCAATCAACATCACCGATGGGGCGCGAGCACGGTTGCGGATGAGTTCGCTTGCCATTTGCTCTTTGGTGAGACAACACGTGGGCATGGAGACGATCACACATCTTACGGCGCGCGACAGAAATATGATCGGACTCCAATCAGAACTCCTCAGTGCCTATGCGCTTGGATTGAAGAACATCCTCTGCATTACCGGTGATCCGACGAATATCGGCGACTATCCGCAGGCTACCTCCGTGTTCGATGTTGATTCATCTGGGCTCATCAGAGCCGCGGCATCAATGAATCAGGGTCGCGATTTGCTTGGAAACACAATCGAGCAAAGGACTTCCTTCCTGATCGCGTGTGCTGCAAACCCGGTAGCCGACAACATGGACGCAGAGTTGGAGAAAATGGATAGGAAAGTCGCAGCAGGTGCACAAATCATTTTCACCCAGCCGCTTTATGAGATGAGAACGCTTGAGCATTTTCTGAAGCGAATCGAGCATCACAAGATTCCTCTTATGCTGGGGCTTCTCCCTTTGCGGAGCTACAAGCACGCGGAGTTCTTGCACAACGAAATACCTGGGATGGTTATCCCCGAATGGATCCGGGAGAAATTGCGTACCGCTGGAGACAAAGCAGGACCAATGGGTGTTGAGATTTCGATTAATTTCTTGAAGGAGGCAAGATCAGCCGTTGCAGGCGTCTATATGATGCCGCCATTCAAGAAATACGAAATGATATCCAGGATATTGGAGGGCGCGAACCTCTTGAAAGTGGAACAAAGAAAGCTTTGAACGGGAATGCCATCCATCGGATGGGAAGTGCACGCCTGCCTTGAATCAAGCAAGCTATGTTCGATCTCTTACACGCCAACTTCCAGAAACGCATTTATCTTACAGACGAAGAGTTTGACCGATGCGTGACGTTCTTTGTGCCGAAGAAAGTCGGGAAGAAACAATTTATCCTTCAAGAAGGAAGCGTCTGCAACCATATCGTTTTCGTAAACAGTGGTTGTCTTCGATCATACACTGTCGACAGCAACGGAGAAGAACACATTGTCCAGTTTGCCATTGAGGACTGGTGGATCTCCGACCTCCAGAGCTTCTTGAGCGGCAAGCCCTCTATCTACAACATTGATGCGTTAGAGGATTCGGAGGTACTGTTCCTCGAGAAAGCCGCCCGGGACAAGATGCTGGAGGCTGTTCCAAAACTTGAGCGATACTTCCGCCTCCTGCAAGAAGCGAACTACGTTGTAACTCACCACAGGATAGAAGAGGCACTCAGCGCCTCTGCGGAAGAGCGGTACCTGGATTTCATCAAAACGTACCCCACACTCGTCCAACGCGTTGCTCAGGGTCAGATTGCCTCCTACCTCGGTATTACCCCGCAATCTCTCAGTCGGATTCGCAAGGAATTGTCGGAGAAGTCGTAGCCTTTGCATTTGGCGCCCTCGGTGCCGCGAAGCAACTTCCTCTCTCTCCTGATCAGTCTGATTGCTTCGTCCACCAGGCCATTCGGAAATGGAAGCGTGCTTCGCACGCTAACGTTTGTACGCCTCCGGCTGCAATGACGTTGTCCTCTTTCTGTCGATTTTCCCCCATTTGTAAGGTGACGTTACTGTAGGGTAACGCAATTTCTTATCCTGCGTGAATGTTCAGGCACCCTTGCCGTTGTATATTGGTAGCATCAATTTTGAACATCTGAATCACATTTTAACAATTGAAAGGAAGCATGCAATGGAACAATGGAAAATCGACCCGGTCCATTCGGAGATTAATTTTAGAGTGAAGCACCTCGTCGTCTCGACAGTAACAGGAACGTTCGCGAAATTCGACGCGTCGATCGAAGCAAACAAGGATGATTTCAGCGACGCGAAGTTTTCGTTCGAAGCCGATGTCAACAGCATTAGCACGAAGAATGAACAGCGGGATGGCCATTTGAAATCCCTAGACTTCTTCGACGCGGCTAACCATCCGAAGATGACGTTCGTTTCCAAGTCCGTGAAAAAACTCTCCGACTTCGAACTGCAAGTCGTTGGCGACCTGGCGATGCGCGGTGTCACGAAGGAAATCTCGATGAATGTGATTTATAATGGAACCGTAGCCGGTCTTGGCGGAGCTAAGGTTGCCGGATTTGAAGTCAAAGGAAAGGTCAATCGCTTTGATTTCGGCCTCCAGTGGAATGCGCTTACGGAGGCGGGTGGAGTGATGGTGAGCAATGAGGTAAGGATCGAGATCCTCGCCGAGTTTGCCAAGGTGCGAAGCGCAGCGAAAGCAGCGTAAGGCTGTTCAACCTTCAGGTTCATCACGGCGCCCTCTTCGGAGGGCGCTTTCATTTTAGAAATGTCAGATGTTTTCCTTCACACAAAAGAAGGATCACGAAGATTCTATTCATCCACTTCCCTGCTATTTTACAAAGCTCATCTTTCCTGTAAGGACCAGATTTCCCGCACGCAGGCTGTAGAAATAGACTCCGCTCGCCGCAACAGACCCGTCTTCCACGGTTCCATCCCAACGCGCCGCATATTTGCCCGAAGGCATCGGCTGGTTCAACAACTGTTTCACCCTCTGTCCAAGAACATTATGCACCCATAATTCGACGTGCGAGTTCGAAAGTGCTGGAGGAATCGAAAATGTGATGATTGTTGACGAGTTGAACGGGTTGGGATAGTTTCTCCCAAGAATTAAGTTCGCCGGAATGATTGGATTGTCATGCGGACCTTGGACTGAAGTAATGAGCGATGGCATTTCACCAGGGTGTGCGCCGCCGGTAGAGTCCGCCAAATAGAGATTGACGAAGTCGGGGCGAAATGAAGGAGAGATTTGGTAACTCGTCTGCCACTCTTCATCCGTCAACCGCTTGAAATTGGTGCTGACGTGTTCGTAGTAGCTCATGACAGGACCAATGAATGCGGCTGTTTGACCGCCCGGAATCTCAGCTACAAGAACAGCCAGATTGATGGGACCGGTACCGGCGTGAAGTACCCAACCGACGAAATTGCCAAATTCGTCTGTAGGACAGGTGTGGACATCGGCTACGACTAGGTCATTCTTCAAGAATCCTGTTTGACACGTGTAATACAGTGCATAGTACCAACCATCATAAGGAACCTCGCCACACATGGTCCCAGTTTTCGTGTAGAGCATTTGCTGTAGAAATGAATTCTCTGCATCAGTCAAGGCGGTTTTGGAAAGCTCTTTTCGAGCGATCAACTCAAGTGAATCTGCCACTCCCTTCAGTTGGCCCCAATATGCAATCATTCGCGCTTTCGCTCCAACCGATGGCGGCAGTATCATATCGAACGCGGTGCTGGCTCTCGAGGCCATCGAACTGATAGCTCTATAGAACTCCGGTATGGGTTCAACAAAGCTCAGGGGATACGAGCAGATCGTACCTCCGGTGTACGATTGCTTTGCATACAGAAGATTGTCGTGGCGCAGCTGAGCCCATGAGGAGAGTTGCGTATTCATCTTTTCCTGCCACCATGCAGCGGTTTTCATAAACGCCGGATACGAGGATCGATCCAGTGGAGGGTTCAGGGCGCGGATTGAATTGAGCCAGGAATTGTAGAGGGAGATCTTCCAGAAGTCGGGTTCGTAGGAATCGACGAGGTACCGCAAGGCAGCAAGGTTGGACGCATAGTGATATTCCGTCAATTGCGGTTCAAGCAGTTGTGCGGACGCATCATTTCCTATGGCAAAGAGCACATCGTAACTGGACGGGAGCGGTCTCCATATCTTTTTGTTCTCATAGAAAATTTTGTCAAACACCACGTTCCCTGTAACGTAGGAATCAACGATAAACCGTTGTCCCAACAAGAGCATTGAGGATGCCGGTTGAATGCTTTCAGGATCATTTGGATTTGCAATGAGAATCTGCGAGAGAATACGTTGAAACGCGAACGCTTTTGTGCTGAGAGTATCCTCAAACGCTCTCCAGAGATCAACATCGAGAAGTTTGCTGGCGCTATCGGTCTTCGTTGCCTCCAACAGCGTGAGCATATTCGAGAGTGTGACATTGTCTGATTCCCCCACCATATATCGAATGATGGCGTCCATTTCTTCCAATAGCTCAAATGCGCCACTGTTCTGCGCAGCTTCCACGAGCAATGCGGCGTCAATCGT
>JADGQA010000121.1 GCA_017882185.1 Bacteroidota bacterium | reverse complement strand
TGCAAACGCATGTCCGACAACGCTCAAGGCGATAATCTCTCACATCTGAACGGATTAATCGAGCCGATTCACTCTTCATGAGGTCAGATACTGGATTTGACCCGACGTTTCCAAAGGCGGGAAGAAAGAAGCACGGTTTGATTTCGCCGGTTGAAGTCACGACTGCAGAGATCATGGGGGCGTTACATCGGTTAACGGGAAAAGGTCTAATCCCGAGTACGGCTCCAAAATATTTCGCAATGTTGTGCAATTTCAGTGGAGATTCTGCGATGAATCCGGTTTCGAATTCATCTTTGAATTTCAACGTCATTTCATCAACAATTGTCTGATATTCGCGAATTTCTTGTCCGTCCAAGATAATACTTCGATCTGGACCAGGAGAGTCCTTTGGGCCTCGCGAAAATGCGTCAGAAAGCACGTCAGCAGCCAAAAAGGAAATCCGATCAGCTCCGATCGATTTTCCAAGTTCCACAATTGCCGGGAGATTCCTAAAATTCCGTTTTTGAATAACAGATCGAAGCGAGACCAGGGGGCGAGCAGGTCCCTGGATTACTTTGTTCAAGCCGCGAAGAATTTGGTCGAATGATCGGACGCCTCGGATCGAATCGTGGATTTCAGGAGTTGATCCATCGAGCGAGACAATTACCTCTGAAAAATATCTCATGAGGTCACTTCTTTTTTCGAGCAGTAGCCCATTTGTCAACAGCGTCTGCTTGACGCCTTTTTCTTCGAAAATGTCACAAATATTTTCGAAATCGCGTCTGGTGAGCGGCTCTCCACCCGAATAGACAATGTGTTGAAGTCCGAATTCACACAGTTGTTCAGCAAGGGCACGCAAGTCAGAGATTGAAAGTTCGTTGGGCGAAGGTGTCCTGTACGAACACATGATGCATTGGAGGTTGCAGCCTTCTGTCACATAGAGGATGACAATCGGCAATGTTCTAGATTGGTTCGATAGGGTATTCAGAAAAGCGTTGACATTCATCGCAACGTAGACTTCATCATGTGACTGGGTACTGCGCGGCTCCTTCGATCTCAGGTTGCCGATAATTGAATACCTTGCTTAGGAAAAAACGAATTTCATAAGGGGCAGCATAGAAGTCGTTATCATATCTCCAGTTACTGAGAATCTTGAGGAACTTTCGTCTTGGTTCTGTCAGCCGGAGGTCAGATAACGAAGGAAACTGGGCATTGATTCTTCGTTCGAAGTTTCTGATTTTCGACACATGGCGCGGCTTAATCCAGGGTATCATGGGCTTCTTGCGAAGGTCCAGATTTTGCCATTTTTGCTCACTCCATTCGTCGAGAGTCTTCGGGTAGTCGAAGCCAAATTTCTTTGCTTCCTCAAATATTGCGGCACCTGAAAGAAGAACAGGGGCATAGACATAGAAGATGATTTCACTGCTTGGGTTAACGCGCTTAATTCTCTTGATGAATTGAATGTCACGTTCTATGTCGCCATCGATGTCTTCGGATGGACTTCCAAAGACAAATGAAAACTCCGGGACTATACCGTATTCCTTGATTCTCTGGGCAAACCCGATTATGACCTCAGGGCTTTGAGTGCCACCTTTGTTCATCAGTTGCAGCGTCTCCATTGATCCAGTCTCCGCCCCTGTAAAAATCATCTTGCATCCGGCATCGCGCATCGATCTCAATGTGGAGTCGGAGTATTGCAGAATTGTATCGCTCCGACCTTCGCCCCACCATGCCATGTCCAAAGACCGGATTCGTTCGCTGAATTCGGCGACACGTTTTTCAGAAGTGAAGAAATTGTCATCAAAGAACTCAATAGAGTCCACGCCGAATCTCTTGTGAACGAGTTCAATCTCACGAGCCACGCGTTCTGCGCTTTGCGCTAACCAAAGGCCTTCAAAAATCGAAACGACGCTGCAAAATCCGCACTTGAAGGGACATCCCAGGCTCGAATGATACGCCGAGGTTCTGTTCCCCAAATACGTGCGCTGCAGATACCGATAAATATTGACTTTGTGATAGGGGAGTGGCGGATGGAGGTCCGGGCGTCGCCACTCTTGCTTTTGCGAGTACATTGGCTCTCGCTTGTCATTGAAGGCAATTCCCCTGACCGATTGCAGCGGGGCACCGGATTCAAGCGCGTCAATCAGGAGAGGAAGGATTACTTCGCCTTGCCCGAGGACAACAATGTCAACATAACCGGAAGCCAATACGGTGGTAGTGTGGATCCCGGGGAATGTGCCTCCCCAAATAATGCTGAGACTGGGATAGTTCCGTTTTAGCCTTTTCGAAATCGCAATTGCCCGGACGAGCTGTGGACCAGGCATCACAGTCAGGCCGACATATTTCACGTGTTTTGCACTGATGAGATTATCGAGAAGGCTATCAATGTCGGTTTCAAAATTCTCGTCAATTATCTCGTACTCGTGGCGATCCTCAAGCCCGGCACCAACAGTGAGAAGAGAGAGTGGGATACGCCGATTGTGCTTGGCGCTTCTGGGATTAATCAGGAGTGTCATTGTTCATTCTTATGGGTTGTATGATGCCCTGGGAAAAGTTTGAAGGTCCTGCCCAAGCGACTGCAATGGCCGCCACAAAAACGCCGCTCATCAAGATTAGGCGAGGATAGGAAAACACAGTCAAGATTCCCTTTGACTCGAATTGCTCGAAATAGCGATAGGGTATGAACCCAATGAGACCATAGAGAACGGCAAGCATCTTTTGAGGAAATGTCCATTCCTTTCCGTTCAGGAGGAGGGCAACAGGTAATGCCAGCAACAGAAAATGGTACGTTGCCGAAGCCGGGAGGAGAAGCAAGCCTGAAACGCCCAACAACGCAAATTGTATGTTCCGGGCAGAATCACCAAATCGATGATTTGACCGGCTGAATGCAACGATGAGTGAAATGACCACGAGAAAATAGACACTGCAAAGGCAAAGCCCATAGGCCGCTGCAGAATCGATGAGAGGATTGGGATTGCGTGTTGGGTCGAAAATGAAGAGTCTGCTGAACAGGCTGTTCCACGATTGGAATGTTGGACTGAATGGATCTTGGATATTTCCTTCAAGATGCTGTCCGAGCACATGAAGTAAGAATTGTTCATGTAATGCCGGTCCAAGTACAATAATGCCTACTGTAGTCAGGAAAGTGATTGTCAGAACGCCAGCCAAAACGATTTTCCATTCTCGGCGTCCGATGAATTCCAGGAAGAAAAGAATTGGGAAATACTTTATGGCAGCTCCAATACCAAGCAACATCCCGCCTTTCACTTGCTCACCTTGGATCCAATATCGGTAGCCACTTATGATGAGAACAGTAAGGAGAAGATAGAATTGACCAAACCTGAAGTTATTCGCTAGCGCATGACCACTTAAGAGTACCAGAATTGCAGCCCAAAGCCATGATCGATTTGTAATGCGTGACATAAGATATACGAGGATCAATAGTAGAACAACATTGAACAAAGTCCAAACACGCAGCGCATTGTCGGGTGAAAGAAGTACAAGGGGGGTCATGATGAAGGCTGTGATGGGAGGGAAGGGGGTAAACTTGCCCAATTGATTCATCCCATACTTGTAGACCTGATTCTGAAACCAACTATCGTCATAGAGTCGGCTCAAATCACCCCCGTCGATAAGAAGCCGCGCAGATGTGTAGTAATTGGGGAAATCGGTGTCCACAGATTCCATTGCCGACACGACTCCTCGGATGAGGAGAAAAAGGCTTAATCCTGCAAGAGAGATATATTGGATTCTTTTCATTCCTCAACCAGGATTGAAGATCGAACGCTTTGGAGCACCTGATCAACGCTGAGTTCGCGCATACATTCCGCGTTGTACGGACACCGAAACTGCTTGGCGGAATAAACGTTCATGCACGGGCTACACGAAATTTTTTTGTATATCACATGGCTATCCGCCTGCACGACTCCATAGAAATCGGGTGATTCAGGCCCATAAAGACCGACGGTTGGAATTCCCAAGGAAGCAGCAAGATGCAATGGACCGCTGTCGTTTGATATGAGAATATCACATCGTTGGAGCAGAGCGGCCAACTCAGGGACGGTCAATACTCCCGAAGTGTCAATGCATTTCTCGGGACAATCTGTTTCATGGATGACGCTGCGAACATAGTCAGTTTCTCCACGACTGCCGGTGAAGCAAAAAATACAATCTTCTTTGCTCGCGAGAACCGATACCAATCGCGCAAATCGATCTGCAGGCCAGCGACGTTCCAGAAAAGTATCGCCAGCATTCACATTGATCGCGAAAAGGCGTCTCCCCTCAATTGGAAGTTTTCGGAGTAGCGATGCATGGTCTTCCTCACTGACGTACGGAGCCTCAATAGGCGGAATGCCCACCTTCTCATACGCGACGCAACGGACTTGTTCACAGAAAGAGTGTACGACATGTTTGTTTTTCTCCAGTGGCACTTGGTGGGTCACAATTGATGACCTCCAGTACGTCGGGAGCGCGAATGCAACTCTGAGGGGCGCTCGGCTGAATCCGCTCAGGAGTGTTGAAAACTTAGAAAAGAATTCCAGATCAAATGTAATATCGGGATGAATCCGTATGATTGAACGAATCGTCGAAAACGTATCTCGTAGGAATGCAAGGACGGAGGAGTGATCGATTGTCAGAACCGCATCGATCGTGGATATTCGTTCGGCGAGCTCTCTGTTCTTGTGAAATGTCAAGAAGGTAATGCGGGCTTCCGGAAAAGCACGCTTTGCCAATGCGAGGGCTGGGGTTGCTAGCACTATGCTTCCCAAGCCGAAGAATTTTATTACAAGGATATTTCTGACCTGTCGCTTTATCGTGCGGGAGCTTGACGTTGTCACAAATCGGTAATATGAACCTATCATCCAGCAGAGAGGAATGCCGATAAACCGATCTAGAAATCTCATTACGTCGATATTCACGTTCTTTTCTGCAGAATAATCAGGTAGTGATCTCCTATCGATCGGAGGAGAGGAAATGTCTCGATTAAACCATCGATGCCGACGAGCAAGTTCGCAAGCATAGGATGTCGCTTGACGAAGCTCGTTGATTGGGGCGAGGGGCTGATGATGCTCCAGCCGATGAGTTGCCTTCGATCAAAATGAGAAGAGAATGCGGCGACGATAGTTCCCGGGGAATAGTAGTAAACCGGAAAAATCGTCCCGTAGAATCCTGTCGCAGGAGCGTAATCGTGAACTCTTCGTAGCGTTTGTCGCCATTGTAGGCGGGCTGCGTAAGAGAGTGCCTCCCAAAGTGAAAATGGTGGCATGATGACGCCTATAAAATACCCTCCAGGCTTTGTCACGGATGCAATGGCTTCTGCGGCAGATTTGAGATCTGGTGTACAGTTCAATCCACCAAAATTGGAGAAGACCAAATCCGCCAAAGGGACATTGTTCGGCGTTAACCTGTCATAAGAAGTGACCATAAAGTTAACATGGTCGAACCCGGCGTCTTCAAATTTCAGCCGAGTTGCCGCGATCATTTTTTCCGATATGTCGATTCCACACAACCGATATCCCTGCTTCGCGAGGTAGAGTGCATCGATACCAGTTCCACAACTAACATCAAGGACGGTCGAACCCGGCTGAATCAACGACTCAATGACGGAATACAACTTCATTCGTAAACGCGCTGTTGTTGCGTTTTCGAGATTGGAATCAAAAGTACCGGCAATGCGATCAAACGCCTCCGCTACGGAGCCGAATCCTCCGATCCCGGCGCTGTCTGCTGCCGCAGGAGAAATGCGTCTCTCTACCATTGGGGTCTGAGCCTTTCCAATGCCTGGAGCCTTCGCTGTTCGACTGGAAGAGTAAGGCTATTGAATATCATTCCAACCATGTGTCTGAGATTACGTCGACGAAATTCCCCGGGATTGAAAAACAATTCGTGTATTTCCCTCTGGCCACGCCATATACTGAAGTTTTTGTGAACAACACGATGAAGAATCCTGTAGAAATCGGAAACGTAAGTCCCGGCGAACATAAGATCAAGGTCCTGACTCACAACCCAATTCTGTTTTTCCGAAAGCTGACTTCGCACGCGATCGTAGAATTTTGTGCCCGGTAGGGGATACGACACCGAGACACCAATTTCATCGGGCATGCATTCTTTTACCATGGAAATTGTTTTTTCGATATCCACTTTCGTTTCACCCGGGTATCCAAACTGAAGAAAGAATCCCACACGGATCCCTGTGGCACGCAACTTCCATGTTGCCTCTCGGATTTGCTGAACGGTCGTTCCCTTTTCCATGGCGTCGAGGATCTTTTGCGACCCGGACTCTGCACCAACCCACACTGTCTGACATCCCGCGTGCTTGAGGTTTCGAATATTCTCTTCCCGTAGGAGTAGATCGACGCGTGAGAGACATTTGAATGGGATCACTGCATCCTCGGCATTCACGACCTCATCAAATTTCTTGGTCCAACCCGGTTTCAGACCGAAGATGTCATCGGCAAACCAGATGTGATCCGGGCGAGCGGTACGCTTCAGAAACTTCATTTCTTGAACAACATTCTCCGGACTTCGACTGTGATAGACTTGACCATAGATTGGCTTGGCGCACCAATTGCAGTGAAACGGACAGCCCCGTGTCGTCACCAGATTGAGCGAGAATTAACCGTGCTTCTTTTTCCATGCGCTGCGGTATGATTCGAGATCGACAATATCCCAGGCGGGGAACGGGAGGGCATCGAGATCTTCGAGTGCCTTACGTTGAAGAGTCTTGACGAAAATACCGTGTTCCAGGAATGCAATTCCAGGGATATTTCGTGATGAAGAGAAGGTAGAACTACCTGTGAGATGCGCCACCAGTTCTCCAAGAGTCACTTCAGCTTCGCCACAAATAACGAAATCGGCACCGTGCTGGATATAATCTTCTGCGTGGTCCGTCGCATCAGAACTGAAAACAATGACTGTAGAGCCAAATGCCTTTGCGAGTCGAGTCATAGAGAAGGCAGCTTGCCTCATTCTGGAAAGACACATCTTGGTCAAATAGTTGAAACTATCATCATAGATGACGACGATTTCTGGTTTGTGCTCTGAAAGCGAATCGAGAATTTCGTGTTCGTGGTGACGGAGCATTGTGTCGTGGAGTGCGACATCAAATCCAAGAGAGCGCAAATAACTTGCCGCGTAGAGTGTCCCCAGAGGAGGATATGGCATCATTGCCGTGAACTCCTTTGGGTCAAAACGGAGAAAGTATGAATGTGTAAGTAGTATTCGCTTCATATTCACGAATCAACCGCTGGATCGAATCTTGCTCAGCCGGCTGCAGTCAGACCGAACTGATCAAGTCGCTGCTCATACGCCTGAGTGATTTTTGGGAAAAAGTCGTTCACGTACGCTGTCGAAACGTGGCTCTCGCAGCGAAATAGTCTCTCACGTTTCTCCGAGCTCAGGGAACGATAACGATGACACCACAAGTTACGCCATTGGGAGAGCAGCCAGAGATCAATCACATCGAGGTTCTCCGAAGACAAGAAACAGCTAATGACTCTCTCACTGATAGGACTCTTGTGCTCAACCCCTTCCGGTGTCGGTTGCAAGGTGTATGAATTTGGAAGATAATCCTTGATCCAGGAATTTGCATTCATGAATTGAATGTACAATGGCATATTGTAGATAGGTCTAAGAGTGGCTACCTCCATCGCAGTGTAGATATTTCGATCTGTGATTTCGAGATATTGCTCAGAAGTAATATGATTGTAGCAAAAAAGCTTCTTTCGATTGAAGAGGAAAAGTCTTTTAAATAGGGTAAAAAACGTCCGTGTAATCCAGACCCTGTTTTGAGCAGTAATCACAAAGAAGTCTATGTCAGACTTCTCGCTGGCAACGCCTTTTGAAAGCTCCCCTGATACAAAGATACCGCGGATAAAGGGAAATCTCCGGATTATGCAAGACATGAAGACTGCAATTCGCCACATGCGACGTGCACGTTGTTCCTTCTTGCCGCGCTCGTCAATGTATCCAGTCTTCCGCTTGTCCAAACAAACCAGCCCGTTTATCTCGACAACATGTCTGTTGAGCGGCTCGGACGAACAAGCATTCTGGATATCTTCTACAGTGACCGAATTGGAGGACAGAAATTTATGTATCTCCGCGTGTCTCAAAGGATGGCGGAAAATATCGAAGTACAGCAGTGTCCTCGCAATATCGCGCTGGAGAGTTGATGCATTATGAAGGAGAGGAGCGTTACTTGTGTCCAATGTTGCTTTTATGAAATGCGATGCCCAATTCCGCACAGGTTTCATTCTTGCCAACAAATGGTAATGACACGCGAAAACCCGTTTCCTTGAAACTCTTTGGCTTTTCTCTTATATTGCTGGCGCTCAAATATGAACCTAGCAACGTTGGATCATAAGCGTATACTCAAGTTTTCGGGAATCAGCTTCGGGGTATTTCTAATACTCTTCCTGCTGCTGAACGACCTCGTTATGCCTCTGTATACTGAACAAGGGCGGACGACAAACGTTCCGGCTGTTGTCGGGCTCAAAGTCGAAAATGCCAAAGAAGTCCTTACTCAGGCGGGGCTGACTCCGCGCGAGGCCGAGACTCGGATTGATAAGCAATATCCCATAGGGACGGTTGCTGTCGAAAATCCTCCTGCAGGTGCAGAAGTCAAATTCGGCAGAGGAGTCTATTTGACGATCAGTGGAGGAGAGCCTCTGGTGAGAGTTCCTTCTCTCAGAGGTAAGTCTTTGCGAGACGCCCGATTTACACTTGAGGGCACAGCGTTGAATCTGGGAAATATCATCTATCAACAATCTGAGGATTTTCCCGAGAATACGATTATCGATCAAGCGTATGCTGAAGGGACTGAGCTGAAGAACGGTTCAAGGATTGACGTCACCGTCAGCCAGGGCAGAAATTCGAATAAGTTCTTGATCCCGAATGTGACTCTAAAAAGCCTGACGGATGCGCAGAAGATTCTTATGCAAACAGGGTTTAAAGTCGGAACTATAACCTACCAGGTGAGCACAGATCTGTTACCCAACACCGTGCTGGACCAATACCCAAAAGCAGGTGAATTACTCTCTCTGGGTCAAACGATAAACCTTGTCGTTGCACAACAGTCGGAGAAAAAGTCAACGAGTGACAACTGAAATGACTCCCATCAGAATTGCTCCATCAATTCTTGCCTCCGACTTCCTTAGTCTCAAAGACCAGATAAAATTGGTACAAAAAGGGGGTGCCGATTGGCTTCACCTTGATGTGATGGACGGCCATTTTGTGCCGAATATCACCATAGGCCCTCCAATTGTCGCATCAATTCGGAAACATACAAATTTGCCCTTGGATGTTCACCTGATGATCGAAGAACCGGACCAATATCTTGAAGCTTTTCGATCGGCAGGTGCCGACAACATCACGGTTCACCAGGAAGCTTGCGTACATCTTCACCGGACCGTCCAAAGAATCAAGGAATTGGGGGCATTGGCAGGAGTGGCATTGAATCCCGCGACTCCTGTGGCGCTATTAAGCGACATTATTGAAGAAATCGATCTAGTGCTGATCATGTCTGTCAATCCAGGTTTTGGAGGACAGCGCTTTATCCCGGCGTGCAAACGAAGACTCAGTGAAGTACGGGCCCTGGCTAAGTCCGTCAAGAAATCGATTTACATAGAAGTCGATGGGGGGATCGATATTACCACTGCACACTCAGTGGTTCGTGCCGGTGCCAACGTGCTGGTTGCAGGCACAGCGATTTTTCAACAAGAGAATATCACGAAAGCGGTGGTCCAATTACGCAAGAGTTGTTCCTGATTGTTGCGGTTGGTTCTCATCACTCCCGGATTCTTACCTCCCCTGTCATCTCCTCTTCTTGAAGTGATTTGGTAAACCTTACCGGATCAGCGTGTCCGCAGCTCATTCGGACTCCTCTCTGATAGATTTTTTTTCAGGTTAGTCGCTTCGACCTGCAATAATTCCCCTTAGCGATTTTTGATTGCTTCGCGCGTAGCGCATTTTCGCTGCGAGATCGTAATCATCCTCATTCGAATGACAAGAATAGTCACTCAAGTTGTCTGCGATGGAAATTGTGTGGCTATACCGACTTTCACAGTGAAGCCATGCAATGAACAAATCCGAAGAACGCTGTTTTTGAACTCAAGAAAACACTTGACAAAATGAGGATTTGACCTTATATTCATAAAGCGCACTTGGATATATCATAACTTAGTTAAGTTTTGGCAGCATTTGCCTTATTTTGCGCCACATTCTCTACCTACATTCAATGAAATTGATATTGAGATAGAGACGTTGCAGATCAAAATTCATTCTACAAAATAACAACACAAATCAAAGGATCGCTATGGCAAACAAAGGAAAATCGCAGGGAGACGTTGAAACCGTCTTGAAGCTCATCAAAG
>JADGQA010000018.1 GCA_017882185.1 Bacteroidota bacterium | reverse complement strand
CCATGACAAACGCAAATGTACGGTCCTTATTGTAGATGAGTATCTTCCTGAAATCGCCCGGCTTCACGCCGCCGAAGGCCATGGCCACGCGGCAGGCAAAACCTATCGCGAAGACGGCCTGGTAGATGTCCGGCCCGAAGGGGACGAGCCGTGTCCCCCAGCCGACCTGCACGCCTGCCTCGACCAGCTGCTCGGCGAAGCGCTTGCCCCCGTTCTGGGCGCACATGAAGACGTAAAGGTTCTTTTCTTGCAACTCGAGAGCGATCTTCGTCGCGGTCGCCGGATCCGGTGCCGCGCCGGCGATGGCCGCGAAGCCGGGTGCCGTGCCGTCGACGAACTCGACGCCCCTCTTTCTGAAGATGAGGTCACTCGCCGCCCCGAGCCAGATGTTGTTATCCGTCGGGTCCTCGCCCGTCACGTAGCAGTTCGGGTCCTCGAGGTAGCGGATCGCCTCGATCAGTTCCTCCGCGAAAAAGGTCGCCATGCCCGCGTCGAGTGCAGGTGCGAGGTACGGCAGGTGGGTCGTCTCCTTCACCGGCGGCGGAATAAGCTTCTTGCAGAGCGAGATGACCTTCGCCAGTTTTAAGATAGAGAAGAAAGTATCGTTCTTTGTGATTGTTCAATGGATCAATGTGCTCTTGCAGGCGAATCCAAGGAGGCGCGACGCAAGGACAGTTCTTACCGATCCAACGGCGAGTTGCTCTGCGTCATTGTTCCTGTCTTAAGGACTTCCATAATTTTTATTGTGCCCAGTTTTCGCGCTTTCAAGAATCCCGACCATGCCAAATCGGCAATGCGCCCGTCGTTCAACATTTCAAACAGCCACTGGTGCGTATAGTCGGGATCTTTCTGCGGCACCGCCGCATGGATCTCATACAGCCATTGCCGATTGAAGTGTTCCTGTGAACCAATCGGAGGCGTCATAATGATTGGAATGCCAAGCCCGACATAGAATGAAAGTTCACTTGGTTTGGTCCATAAGATATCGGTCTCGCGCATGGCGTTGTTGAATTGCTGGAAGTATTCATCAATTGTCTCCGCGTACACGACGCGGATGTTTTCGGACCCGATAGCAGCCTTGATATCGCGAAAATAGGAGAATACTTCCGGACGGATGCCCGCGACGAGATTTAATCGGACCGTGCCGTTACGGATTTGTTCTTTCATGCTTACGGCAATCCGTCCGCCGATCTCTTTTTGGGCTCCCGCTCCGCCGACCGCGTAGGTGATGGTCAGCGTGCGTTTGTTCCGGAAGGTGCAATTCTTTTTGCCGAGAAAATACTCCACGCTTTGACGGTGATTCATCCAAAACCTGTTTTCCGGATCAAGGTAGTGTAGCCGCTGACCTAAATCCAGTTTTACCGTGGCAAGGTTCTTTCCAAGCAGATCGATTGGAAGAGGAAATCCTGTCAGAAATATTCTTTCTTCCGGTACGCCGTACGATCGCAACCGCTGTGCCGCTTTCCCGCACGGTGCGAAATAACTAATACTACTTTCCCACGGCTTTTTCGCCACCCAAACCCGGTTAATATCTGCATCACAAATAATGCAAAAAATCGGCTCGTACCCGTGCATGTCTGCCGCGATGGACGCCGCAAAGTATGAGGTGATCAACGGGAGTTGCTTAGCTGAAATCTTTTTCATCATCCCGTCGCATAATCCATTTTTGATGCTGGTTTCCAACAAATCGACCTGATATGTGCTGCGCGAAAGATTCCGGATGGGATAGAACTCGGGTATGTGCGCCAGCGTATCAAACATAGCAAAGATTGGTTTACCGATGAATGGGATGCCCCGCGCACGGGAGAAAGATTCATACGTGTTCAGCAGTCGTTTCCAGGATTTTTGTTCTTTCGCGCTCGATCCGTCATTCTTGCCGACGGTGATGAGCCCTCCTTCGGAGATGTCCTTCAACGGAATCACGGCGCGCTGGTGCCCGTACCCCATATCGGCAGAGACAACCCACGCAGAAATATGTTTCAATCGCTTGGCGCGCTGCTGTTTGGGTTTCATCATGCAGAAAGATACACATTATTTTGTTTGAACGAGACTGGAATCCATCGCCGGATTGAGGACGCTTCCACGAAGAGCGATCCCTTTGAATTCCTTGCTTAACTCTTTTGTCCAATTGAAGAGCATCCGTGCCTCCTTTCCCATATCCTATTTTGGGTAACCGATCGTCTGTGCGAGAATGATTTTCTGTTCGGGGCGCAGTTTGAGAGCAGACGTGAGTGCCTCACGATCCACCATTCCGCGCACCACAACAGCCAATCCTTGCGAAGCGCAATAGAGGTAGACATTTTGTGCAATGAAACCAACATCTGCCGCGCCCCACATGGTTTTGTCATCATCACTCGCTCCGGACATTTTCGCTCGGTCAGAAACGTACACCAGATTCACCGGCGCTTCTTTGGTAAATGCCTGACGTCCGGTTGCCTCACGTAAATCTTTCATGGAGACAAGACTGAGCCTATGGTCTTGCGCATCATAAAGATAGGCTCCTTCCTTCATTACTACATAAATATCAACCTCCTGCCAGTTCATCGCGGAGGGGGCTGTCCGCTTACCGGGCTCCGGTCGGTTGATGCCGTCCGCGGCCCAAAGCAGATTGGAAAGTTCCTGCAACGGCAGGGCCTTCGAATCAAAATCCCTTGAGGACTGGCGCTGCTTCAGCACCTGCATAAGGGGTTTGCCAATCTCTGTTTGAGGAGGCGGGAGTTGGATGGTTTTCTGTTCTTGACCGCTTAGTTGCGATACTGCAATCAAGAGGAACGCAGCTGACAACAAGACTATTTTTTTCATACGCACTGTCTCAGATTGGATTGGCGAACTATGCGATTTCGAAGCACGATGCTTCCACGAGTGGGTAACCCTTCGGTATCCTCGGAGCGTAGACAAACGAGTCAGTTACGGACTTCTGCTCTCCGGGACCTTGTCCAAATTCTACGAGTAAATTCACGGTAGGCTGGTTAATCGTCCACGTCTCCAGGGTCGATCGGCACGAAGTGACGGCAACTTAATGAACCGTGGAGGCAAAATCAATCAGACCGTTCGCATAATCGATTGCAGAACAATTTGGAGTTTTATCAATTGTGAGAATCTCACTCTAAGGATATACGAACTGACTCGAAAGCGAAACCATCAGTCCCTTCTTACCGTATGTTTGGACGTATTCCTTCGCACCGCACTTGGAGGTTCTATGAAAAAAGGAATGTCCGGATCGATCCTGTTGTGTTTGTCATTTTTCTTTCTTTCTCAGGCGCAAGATCAACCGCAATCGTCAGTTGGCGGTTTCAACATCGGTTTCCACAACTACGGCATTTCGTTCGGCAACTCTTCCATTCACCGCGGCCTGCGATTCAACTGGAGCGACGACAGCATCGAGGAAATCAATGGCCTCAATTTCACATTGTGGAGACCGGGTGAAGAATTATCAGGGAATGTTCACGGATTGGCAATCGGCATCGTTTCTCCGGCGGCGGATAATATCGGCGGCATTGCAGTGGGCGGTCTCGCAGTGATTTCAAAGAGCAGCGTGAGCGGAATATCGGTAGGCGGACTGGCCAACGTTTCCCTCGGAACCGCAAGAGGATTAAGTTTTGGAGGACTCGCTCTTGTCGCCAAACAGAAGCTCTCGGGCATCAACATCGGTGGCGTTGCCTGTGTAACTGAAGGAGATCTGAGCGGCCTCTCACTGTCATCAGTCGCCTTGGTAGGAAAAGGTAGTATTACCGGAATAAATGTTGGCGGAATCGCCCTTGTTTCCGAGGGGAATATTACGGGTTTGAACTTCGGCGGCATCGCGGTAGTTGGAAAAGATGGAATGGCCGGCATTAATATGAGCAGCATAGCATTGGTGTCAGAGGGTCCCATTGACGGGCTTAACGTCGGTGGCGTGGCAATTGTCGGCAAGGAACGCTTGTTCGGTATCAATTTGAGTGCTGTTGCTCTTGTCTCTGAAGGAACAGTCAATTATTTGAACGTCGGCGGGCTCGCTGTGGTTGGTCTGGGAGGTATCTCCGGAATTACTGTCGGGGGGGCCGGAATCGTTTCTAAGAATGAAATAGCAGGTATTAATCTTACGATGGGGGATCTAAGGAGTGATGCTTCGATCACGGGTTTGAATTTTGGGGGATACAGAATAAAGGGAAGAGATATCGTCGGCTTGAACCTGGGCATCATTTCGACGGAAGCCAAAAACTCAAAGGGCCTGACGACCGGCATATACAATCGGGCAACCGGAACACAGAACGGAATTTCGATAGGGATTTTCAATCACGCAACCGAGCTTTTTGGCGTGCAGCTCGGGCTCGTCAACTATGCGGAGAACAATCCAAAATTCCTCAGAATCCTGCCGTTTATCAATCTTCACTTCTAACGAAAATAGAAGTCAGTCTTTTTTCTGGACCTCCATCAGCGAAAAGACTGACTTCTAGCCTGAAGCAAAGTTTACGTTCTACGCTTCTGTGCTCATCCCTTGGAGAAGACGGACTTCTACGCTGGAGACACTTCAGATTCTGTTTACTTGTTTAGCACCCCCATTGCACGCCTAACCAAGATAAGCGAAGTATTGTAGTCGGATAATGCCTGGATGTTGCTCAGTCGCGCATTGGCCAGCGTCACCTGGGCGTCCGTGATCTCGATCGCAGATCCGACACCAACATTATATCGTCCCTCAGCAATCTTCAGGTTCTCGGCAGCCTGTCCAACAAGCTTCGTTGTCGCTTCAATCCTGTCCGAAGCCTCTTTGACAGACAGATAGTTCTGCTCCACATCAAGCAATGCATTTTCCATCGCGAGCGAGAAAGCTGCCTGGGACGATTCCAGATTCGCTTCTGCCTGGCCCACCTGGGCGTCGATGCCGAATCCCTCGAACAGAGGGACACTGAGCGTCACGCCGGCATTCCATCTGCTCTGCAACGGGAAATTGAAGCCGCTCCAGTTCCACGCGCCGGCAAGCGCGAGTGTCGGGAGTCGCTGGCTGGAAGCGGACGAGACGAGCGACTGGCTGCTCTGCAAACGCGCACGGGCCGACATCAGGTCCTGACGTGACACGAGGGCAATCGCCTTGACAGAGTCCAGCGACACGGAAAATCCCTGAACCCCCAGCGAATCGGAAAGCCTATAGGGCACATCGGAATGAACTCCCATCGAATTCTCAAACTGAAGTCCCGCAATCCGAAGCTGGTTCTTTGCCCTGATGAGATTCACGTTGGCGTTGGCCACGTTGACCTGCGCCGTTGTGACGTCGATTTGCGGCCGGGTACCGACTGAATAGTACGCTTGCGCTTGCTTGAGGTGAGCTTCTGTTTGTGCCAGCGTTCCTTCGTTCACCTCAACGATCTTTCCCGCCTGGAGGACGCCATAATAGGCGATTTCGACATTCGAAATGACATTGATGCGTACTGCCTGGTAGTCGAATTCGCTCGCGTTCAGCAGCTCATGCGCACCGGAGACCTTTCCGTCGGTCTTGCCAAAGTCGTAAATCGTTTGCTGTATACTGAGCGCACTGGTGTAGTTATTGTACGACTGTATCCTCGGTGGAAACGAAGGATTGAACACAAACGCGCCGTCGGTACGTGTCGCGCTGCCCGACACGATGAGAGCGGGATAATAGGCCGACCGGGCAAGCATCAACGAGGCTTCGGACGATTGCACACTCGCGTTTGCCGCGCGCAGGTTTGGATGGTACTGGAGTGCAAGGTCTATCGCCTCCTTGAGCGATAATGATGAAGGAAAGCGATGGATCTCCTGAGCCCGGGCTTGAATTGAGATCAGCAGCAGACTAACGAGGGCGGAACACACGAGAATGCGAATCGAGCTTTTCATTGGATTTTTGTTATTCCTTAAGATATGGATTCACGAGTATTGCCGACGATCAGAATTCTCAAATGAGAGAATTCGCGACGATTCAATATGAAATAAACGAATTTCAGGTCAAATTGTTCCCAATCCTGCGAACCCATTCCGGGTTCAATAAGATCTCACGGAGACGATCCTTCGCACATTCTTGCATTTGCTGTCAGAATTGATCTTTTTAACCACGTGCCATTTGAATCGTAACATGATGTAGTGAAAATCTCAATGATCAAGAGGTCCTTTTGACGGATGACAAGATCCAGGAATTGATCGGAAGGTGTGCAGAAAGGGATGTTCTGGCGTTTGAACAGCTCGTACGGCAATTTCAATCTTACGCTTTCGCTCTTGCAATGCGACTGTTGTGCAACGAAGAGGAGGCAAGCGATGCAGTTCAGGAATCATTCGTCCGTGTGTGGAAGCATCTCGACCGATATGATCGCGGAAGGAAATTCACAACGTGGCTTTATACCATCGTCACAAACATTTCGCTCGACCGGCTTCGCGCCATCAAGCGGAACCGAAGGCTCTTTTCTTCCCGCGATGAAGACCCCAGTATTGATGATATACAGGATGAACGAGATTTGCACGAAATCCACTCTAATGAGGAATTAGCCGGTATGATCAGGGCACTGACAGACGAATTACCGTTGAAACAACGTCTGGTATTCACTCTGCGAGACCTTCAAGATCTGTCTGTGGAGGAAGTCTCCGAAGCTTCAGGCATGTCCATCGGGAGCGTCAAGACGAACCTGCACTACGCCAGACGAAGAATCCGACAACGGATGGCAGAAAAATACAACGTAGAGAGGCTGGAATCATGAATTGTGATGGTTATCGACGAATGCTTTATTTGTACCGACAAGGGGAATTGTCAAACCGCGAGGCGGAAGAGTTGGTGCAGCATCTCCATTCCTGCGAAAGCTGCAGACTGGAACAGGAAAGAATCGGTGCGGTCGACGAGATCGTGCAACGTATCCGATCGTACACGCCGGTCGTTGAAGATCCCCGCCTCCTGACGTCTGCCATTATGTCGAAGGTTCGTTCTGCTCAAGCAAACGACGAATCTCAAGGAATTCTTGACAAACTCCTGGACTTGTTCGCATTGCCCCAAGTCCGCATCGCGGCATCGGCGTTCGTTGTCCTGGTAACGGGGACTTTTCTCTTCCAATACCTGACCCTTTTTACTGACATTCACTCACTTGAATTGTCGGCGGGGCTTCAGTCGGCTGCTTCGCACAAGTCTGAGACACTCTATTCGGTAGAGTCATCGGAGATTACAAAACTCGCGCAAACGAAGGACCTTCAGGATCTTATCCCCGCCGGGCAGTACAAGATCGTAGACAGGAAGATCCTCGTGAACCAGAACGACGTTTCTTCGCTTCTCTCATCAAGCGGGCTGAGATCTCTTACCTCGGCCATCGCCTCGTCGGTTCTCCACGTGGATAAAAAGAAACTCGATGCCATCATAGAAGACGTTACAAAGAATTACACAACCGTCACAACTTTTGGACAATGAAAGAGCCAAGACTATGAACAACTACAAAGGAACATTTGTTTATACGATTTGCCTTTTGGGTCTCACGCTATTTCCAGCGTGTCTCGAAGTGACTACAACGAGCCAGGTCAACACCGACGGCACAATCCTGCGCACGATCACCTTCGACGATGATTCCGCTTCGATCTATCGGGGCAGATTCCCCATACCCATCGATTCCACCTGGCAACAAACGATCCAGAAGATCGATGAGAAAACATTCAGGTTGTCGGCGTCGAAACTGTTCCACGACGTTGATGGAATGAATATTGCGTTGAAAGGCACAATGGGCAAAACGCTTCAGTTTCAGTTTGCACTGGATCGGAGTTTCCAATGGTTCTTTACCAAATACCGATTTGAGGAAAGGAACCTGAAGTATTTCCAGTTCGATTCGATTCCGATGGCGGATTTCCTTTCGAAGGAGGAGATTGAAGGCTGGAGAATTCATGAAATCGAAAAGAAACCTTTTGCGTCAAAAGGCGATAGTCTGGCTTTGATGTCTGCCGGACCCCGGTTCGAGGAGTGGGGACGACGCAATGTTTTTGAACCGGTCTTTTCGGCATTCATGGGTGGCGTACGAATGCTCAATGATCCCCGATTAACCGATTCCATGGTTCTGAAGCACAAGGACAGTCTTTACGTTCACTCTGCAGATTTTGTGACCGGAAAGATCGACACACTTCCGTTCATCTTTGCCCGTATACTCAAGACCCCGCTGGCACGGAAGGCCTGGAACGCAAACGCACAGCAAATCAACGAGCTCAAGGAAAAGATCACTCTGGATTTTGGAGGGAAGTATGTCACAAATGTTGTTATGCCGGGTCTCATCACGGCCTCCAACGCAGAGACAATCGAGGGAAACAGGGCCACGTGGCGGGACTTCAAGGACTACGCCAAGTATCTCGGATTCACCATGTGGATCGAATCGAAACAGGTGAATTGGTGGGCGGTGATTCTCACCGGAGCAGTTGTTGTGCTGTTGGCAGTTCTCCTTGCAGTTTCTGCCCTGAGGAGAAGACGGCTCGCCTAGCGGCAAGTGAATCTATGCTGCGAGGCGGACCATCAGTTTGCGTTTGGCCACGGGAAAGATTGTCTCGACGAATGGAAAGTCGAGGTCCGTCTCGCATACAAATGTCGCTGGATTCGGAAGTTCCTGATGTTCCTCGATCAATTCCAGTTTGATGGATTCCGGGGGTCGTTTGACGAGCGTTTGTTCGACCGTTTTCAAGATCTTCGTTTTGAGCGTTCGGTATTTGTCCGTTTCAGAATCATACAACGCAAGGCTGAAGCGGATGAGGTGAAGGAGCGACGCTTTGTTATCCGGCACCAGCCAGTACCCCTCGTCGTGATAGAACGGGATAATGCCCACCTCTTTGATCGCAAGATTCTCTTCGACAAAATCGTAGATCTGCGTTCCTTCCGCGATGGTTTCGACGATGAGCGGAAGCGCCCACCGTATCAACTCGATCACCTTGTCAAGCGGCGTACACGGAATCTCCGGACTCTCAAAGATCAGCTTCTTGTTGGCGAGATCGATTTCCTTCAGATTCTGGGGAAGGTCGTTGAGGAGTTTCGACTTGCCGTTGACAACCGCCTCCAATGAGCTCTTGAGAGCAATCAACTCCGTCAAATTCGGATAGAGGCGGTTTCGGTCAAAGTCGTCGGAGTATCTTTTGAGGGAAGCAAGGATCCGGTACCGTGCCGATTCGGCATCTGTACCGGCTGAGAGAAAGTTGTCGAGTGAGAGTTTTTCCACGACGGCTCCTTGCTATGAACAGATAGTTCGCGTTCAAGATCCTCGCTAATGCAGAGATTGAAATGCGAGTGTCACTCAAAATACGCTTCTCGAGTACTATACAACTATTCTCGATAGAAAGTTCGTAAGGAGGGAAGTTTTTTATGTGCTCTGCGTCATGATTCGCAGCCACCATGGGAGAGTGCTAATGACCGCACGATTGAAAGTCAACCAACTTGTTTGGGTGTTTGGGCAGAGGCAAGGGGGAACGACAATCAAGACTTCGACTTAGCGGTGCTCAATTCGAAGGTAGAGCTTTCACAAAAAGTCTTTCTGGTTGTCAAACCACTCCATCAATTGATCAGAGATGGAATAGGAAGGAGCGTCAAATCCACGACGCACACGGACCATCTCAGCAACAATACTCACAGCAATTTCCTCGGCTGTCACCGCTCCGATGTCGAGACCGATCGGCGCGTGAACCTTCTTCAACTCAACGATGGACACTCCCCGCTCGATGAGATTCTTGAAACAAGAAATTACTTTCCGTTTGCTGCCGATCATGCCGATGTACCGGGCAGGAGTACGAACAGCTTTCTCAAGCACGAGTTCATCGAACTGATGACCGCGCGTTACAATGACGATGAATGTGGAAGGTTTTACCTCGATCTTCGAAAAGGCTTTGTCATATTCAGAAGCCAGGACTCGCGAAGCGCCGGGAAATCTCTCTGGATTGGCAAATTCCTCCCGGTCGTCAATGACTGTTGTCGAGAACCCTGCGATCGTGGCAATTTGAGCAAGATGCTTCGATATGTGCCCCCCTCCAAATATGATCAAGTCTTGTAAGCCGCGAATCGGCTGAATGATGATTCCGCCACGTGCGGTATTGATACGCCTGATTTCCTCTTTGCCGAAAGAGTGACGAATTGCATCGGTCACAATGCTGGTGTCATTTCCCGTGTGAGACAAGATTGTCTCCGGCAGGGTGTCGCGCTGGGACGATAGGAAAACCCCGCGATCAATTTTGCCAGAATCATCGAAAGTGCGCATGAGGACGCAGTCAGCGCCTTCATTGCGAGCGTTCAATAACGTCTGGAAGACTCTGAGATCGGCATTGTTTATCGGTTCAAGAAGGACATCGACACTTCCTCCGCAGATCATTCCTTCGTTGGAGACATCGTCGTTCAGATCAAACGTACCGACTTTTGGTGGCAGCTTTTCAGTGAAATACTTCTTCGCATCCTCAATCACGAGCGCCTCGAGCAATCCTCCGCCGACAGTTCCGACGATCTCACCATCGCTCGATTTCACCAACATCATAGCCCCGGCAGGCAACGGAGAAGACCCGTCAGAAGAGACAATCGTCGCGAGCACTACCGGCTCTTGTCGGCCGACACTCGCAACAAGTTCGATGAAAACATCTTCCATCTGCTTTCCTATTCCGCCTTTTTCGATCCTGTATAGATCAACGGAAATGATGCATACCAGGCCACTGACTTAACAAGATGCTCAATCGGGATTTGTTCCGTTGCCATATGGGCGTGGATTTCATTTCCCGGGCCGAAGCCGATGCACGGTATTTTATGCATTCCCATCACGGCCACTCCGTTCGTGCTAAACACCCATCTCCCAACGTGTGGTTTTTCGCCGAATAATCCTTCAAACGTCTTCACTCCGCCTGCAAGAACCGGATGATTCTCCGGCAGAAGCCACGTCGGATAATACTTCTTCGTTGGATATGTCAAACCCTTCCAACTCGGAACCGCGTAGTCAAGAACGACAACTTCTGCCTTTGCCTTCTTGACTCCGGGGAGATCCTGGATTTCTTTCACAGCAGAATCGATGGTATCCGTCGCTGCGAGGCGCCGGTCAAGGTGAATCGTCGATGAGTCCGCCACGGCACACATCGATGGCGACGTCGATCGGATTTCTGCGATCGTCACCGTCCCCTTCCCAAGAAACGGCTCGCCCCCCAAGCGCTCGTTCAGTTGTTCTATGTCTTGAACGATGGGGGCCATCTTGTAGACGGCGTTCACTCCGCGCTCAGGCGCCGAACCGTGGCACGAGATTCCTTTTGTCCGCACTTCGATCTCCATTCTCCCGCGATGACCGCGATATACCGAGAGATTCGTCGGCTCTGCAATGACAACGACTTCAGGACGCAGTTTGTCTTCATTGATGATATATTGCCAGCACAATCCATCACAATCCTCTTCTTGCACACTTCCGACGACGTATAGCGTGTAGTCATCTTCGAGTCCAAGCTCTTTGATGAGTTTGCCGCCGTGCACGATGGATGCAAGTGCCCCTTTCATATCGCACGCGCCGCGGCCGTAGATGATTCCATCTCTCTCTGCGCCTTTGAACGGGTCAACCTTCCAGTTTGCGGGATTCCCGACGTCCACGGTATCCACGTGCGCATCGAATGCGATGACATGCTTCCCTTTCCCGACTCGGCCGAGGATGTTTCCCATCGGATCGATCTTCACTTCATCGAATTTGCAGTCTTCCATTTCCTGCTGGATCCGATGGATTACCTGTTCTTCCTGCGAGCTCATCGACTTGATGGCAATCAGATCACGAAGGAACTTGACGACACTTCGTTCGTTTTTTTGGGTCGCTTTCAGTATCTCCTTTTGCATTGTTCCTATTCTTTCAGTTTGCCAGGGAATTAAATTCAGTAATTAGTTTGTCGAAATAACCCACTTCGTCCTCAAATAGGCTCCGCCAATACTCCGGATCCCATTGGGCGTTGATCTCTTCGTACGTCTTCCCCTGCTGTTCAACCCAGGTAAAATACTTCAGGTTGTGGATCGCTTTCCTGTCGTAGTAGCTCAACTCTTTGAAGAAATCAATGTTCTGATGAGCCAGCGGACCTGCATGGTCCTTTGCTGCTTCGACGGCGGAATATTTGCCGTGTTCCTTTCGAAGCTCAACCAGGCGTGACTGGTACAAGTCTACCGAGTCTGTGAAAACTGTGAAGATGATATCGTGTTCATCCATTTCGAAATACTTTGCCGTCTTGATGGCAGACAGCAGATTGGAAATGCTCGAAATACCGAGGAGCGAAAGCTTGTCAACGTGTGCCTTCGAAATTCCATTGGTGGCAAGATATTTCTTCCCCTCGTCTTCATTGAAAAGTCTGAGGATACGCATGCAATCTTCGTCATCGATGGCGGCGACGGCATCGGTGTTGCGGACATTGTGTACCCAGGGAACGTGTTTGTCGCCAATCCCTTCGATGCGATGAGCTCCAAATCCGTTCATCAGGAGTGTAGGACATTGGAGAGCTTCCGTCGCAACAACTTTGAGATGCGGATACTGTTTCTTGAGATAGTCCCCTGCTGCGATCGTACCGGCTGAACCCGTTGCAGATATGTATGCGGCTGCGCGGGCGTTTTTGACTCCGAGCCCCAGAAAGACCTCCTCAATTGCGGGTCCGGTAACGTTGTAGTGCCAAATCGGATTGCCGAATTCCTCGAACTGATTGAAGATGATATTCTTTGGATCCTTCTTCAGTTCCCAGCATTTATCGTAAATCTCCTTCACGTTCGATTCAGAGCCTAGAGTCGCAATGACTTCGGAACCGATCTCTTTCAACCACGTGAAGCGTTCCTTCGACATTTCTTCCGGAAGAATAGCGACAGGCGTGCAATCCAACAGCCTGCAATCGAACGCTCCCCCTCTGCAGAAATTGCCGGTCGATGGCCAAACAGCTTTGTCGCGTGAAGGGTCAAACTCGCCGCTTACGAGACGCGGAACAAGACAGCCAAACGCGGCTCCAACTTTGTGCGCCCCGGTTGGAAAATACTTCCCGATAAGACCGACGACTCGCGCTTTCACTCCTGTGATGGCAGGTGGGATTTCCAGAAAGTTCACGTCACCAAACCCACCCGTCCTGATATCATTGTTCCAGGTGATACGGAAAAGGTTCAGCGGATTGACATCCCACAGTCCTACTTTGGCGAGTTTCGTCTTAATGGTTTTGGGGATGAGATCGGGATCCCGCATTTGAGCGAAGGTTGGAATGACGATTCCGCGTTCCTTACATCTCGCCGCCGTTTTCTTGATAATATTTGGGTAAAGCTTTTTGATAATCTTTGACATTCTTTGATTTCCTTAGATCGTCCTGCTAGTATTGCGTTTGTAGATGGCCTGGAGTTTTTTTGTCGGGTCCAAGATGCGCGTCAGGAAAATGATTGCCGCGATCACAAATGGTTTAAATCCTGCTTCTGCGTATGTCGAGAGCCGGTGCTTCTCAAATACATTTTTCGAAACTTCTCCCTGGGCACAACTCACTCCCGAGATGTCAGCCGGAAGACAGTGCATATACAGAGCATTCCCCTTCGATGTAAGCTTCATTTTCTGCTCATCGCATTCCCATGCTTTGTACCGCGCATTGTTGGCAAGACATTCTTTTTCCAGGTCGATGAGGCCAGCTTTATTATCCCTGTTGAGAAGCTCTGTTCGGCGTTGCATCACCTGATAGGGGGCCCAGGATTTTGGATAAACAGCGTCAGCATTCTTGAATGCCTCTTCCATGCTCTCGACAATCTCGAATTTTCCTTTATGGGCATGAGCATTCTTCCTCGCAACGTCGACCACCTCTGGAATGAGATCGTAGCCTTTCGGATAAGCCAGCGAGACATCCATGCCGAAGCGAGTCATTAATCCAATGATTCCCTGGGGCACGGAGAGCGGCTTTCCATAGCTCGGCGAATATGCCCACGTCATTGCGATTTTCTTGCCGCGGAGGTTTTCCAGAGAACCAAAGTGGCTCTTGAGCTGCATGAGATCCGCCAATGCTTGTGTCGGATGGTCGATATCGCATTGAAGGTTGATCACGCTCGGCCGTCGATGAAGCACTCCATTGTTGAATCCATCCTGGACAGCAGCACCGACTTCACGCATGTACTTGTTCCCCTCACCGAGAAACATATCGTCACGAATGCCGATGACTTCGGCTAAGAAGGAAATCATGTTTGCTGTTTCGCGGACCGTTTCTCCGTGCGCAACCTGTGATTTTTCTTCGTCCAGTTCGGAGAGACCGAGCCCGAGCGCATTGACGGCGGATGCAAAGCTGAACCGCGTCCGCGTTGACTTGTCCCGAAAAATGGAAATAGCCAGTCCGGTGTCGAATGAACGAATCGATAACCCTCCTTTGTGCATTTCCTTCAATATTTCCGCGACCATGGTGACGGCCTTGAGTTCTTCATCACTCCGTTCCCACGTCAAAAGAAAGTCCCGGTTGTAGGTATTTATCTTGAGTTTCCGTAATGCCTGAATGCTCGTCTGTAATTGTTTCTTAGTCATTGTTCCTTTGAATGAGTAAGTGAACCATGGTTCAATTATGCGGCAACTTGCATACCAATACAGCTATCGACGGGACAAACATGCTGGCATAAGCCGCAGCCGACACACTTCTCCTGATCCACGTCGGGGATTCTGTTGGACCCACGATCGATTGCCATGTGTCCGCCATCCTGGCATGCAATATAGCACACTTCGCAGCCGATGCAGAGTTTCTTGTCAATATGGCTCCGTACGGTCCTTCGAGGCAACTCGTCGTGCATCGCGAGGTTCGGAAGTGCTTTTCGTACAATGTCCTTCGGCGATGAAAAGCGCATTTCATCGAGGTAATGCGACATGCCGCTCTTAAGATCAGTGATCACACGGAATCCATAGTGCATCACAACCGTGCAAAACTCGACAACGCCTGCACCGACAGCCATGAACTCAACTGCATCGCTCCAGTTCGACGCTCCTCCTGTGCCCAGAATTGAGATATCGACGTTACGGGCAATTTCGGCAATCGTACGAAGCGTAATTGGTTTGATGGCCGGACCGGTCATCCCACTGTACGTTGATTTGCCTCCGAGATTTGGGTTCGGGGCAAAGGAACGGATATCAATACCCATAAGGGCTTGTATCGAATTCGAGGCTGTGAGTGCATCGCATCCGCTACGCTTCACTGCTCTGGCGACTTCCACGATATCAGTGACGTGAGGAGTGATCTTGATCGAGATCGGGATTTTCTTTGTCGCTTCTTTAACCCATCGTGCAGTCAGCTCGGTTGCAGAGATACTCTGTGCTAGCATTTTTCCTGGATCTTCGCCAATATTTCCCTGCGGACATGAGAAGCTGCATTCGATCATATCAACGCCGGTCTTTTCCAACCGTTCGACAAGGGATTGCCAGTCCTCTTTTCGCCCCGCCATAATACTTGCCGCTACCATTTTGTGTGGGAATTCTTTCTTGAGCATTCGGACATTGTATTCGACCTTGTCAATGTGGTGCTCCGAAATGAGGTCGATGTTCCCCATCCCGAACAACTTTCGTCCCTCGTGATCGAACGACGACATCATTGGATAGCAGAGATCCACCTTTGTCCCTTCGACAGACGTTGTCTTAAGAATCGCACCCGCCCATCCGGCCCGGAATGCCCGACGAACCATATCGAGATTATCCGTTGAAGGGGCTGCCGCAAGAATAAACGGATTCTCAAAATGGATGCCGAGAAAATCGTATGAGAGATCGCGAGTCGAATACATGCTCGGTTCCTTAATTTTGTCCATTCATTACCTCAGCTTCTTCGATACGTGTTCATGGATGGTGTGGGCGGCTTGTTTTCCGTTCGCAACCGCTTGAACGATTGTCCCCTCCCCGGCTACCATATCTCCACCGGCAAACACTCCGGAGACCGAGGTATGAAAATTCTTGTTCACTTTCACATAGCCGTTTTCCGTCCGCTCGAATCCCTCGAGCCATTCGGCCTCAACACTCTGGCCAATGGCAACAATAACTGTGTCTGCGTCGATAACAAAATCCGATCCTTTCAGTTCAACTGGCACGCGTCTGCCGCTTTCATCCTTTTCTTTGCTCAACCGAGTATGACGGCACATAACCCCCGAGATTTCACTCTTGCCTACGATCGCAACAGGATTCGTCAGGAATCGTATTTCAACTCCCTGTCGGCGAGCCTCATTGAGCTCGCTTTTCCATACCCGCATTTCTGACTCGCTCCGACGATAGATCAACACGACGCTTTCTGCACCAAGACGCTTCGCAGTCGCCGCCGCATCGAGGGAAACATTTCCTCCTCCAATGATGACTACACGATCACCAATCGATAGGACCGATGGCTGTATCTTCGCCTTATGAAGAAATTGAAGCACCGGGAGGACTCCTTTAAGACGTTCTCCCGGGATTCCTATTGGACGATCTACTCCAAGCCCCACTGCCAAAAATATGGCCTTGTGATGATGCCTGATTTCTTCGAACAACCTCGCATTTACATCTTCCTTCCTTGTTTTGAAAAACCTGGAAAGAAAATTCGTGTCCGACTCTAATTCATCGTTCGCAAGGCGAAAGGATGGAATGCTATTCCGGGGGACTCCCCCGATCCCGTCTTTTTCGTAGACATCCACTTTGTGTCCGAGTTTCGTGAGCTCAAATGCGCAACTCAAGCCAGCTGGTCCAGCTCCGATCACAGCAACTGCACCGTCAATAGTTGAAAATACCTTCAGCCTGGAAAACCCCTTCCTGCTTTCCATCTGGGTCGCATAGAAATGAAGTTCCCTGATCTGGATCGGCGAATCCTGTTTTGCACGCGTGCAGACAGACTGACAAAATATCTCTTCAGGGCAAATCTTGCCACACGTGTTCGCCAGCGCATTCGATGTCTTTACCACTTCAGCCGCACCGATGACGTTTCCGCTTCGGATCATCCCGATAAATGTCGGGATATCAATATGTGTCGGGCATGCCACCGTGCACGGCGAATCATAGCACTGAAGGCAGCGTTCAGATTCTATCGTGGCTTGTTGTTGGTTCATAGTATTATTTGGAAAACTGATTACGGATTCACGCAGACCTTGCGGATATACACGGATAACCGATCTAGGTTCTTTTTTCTGTATGGATCCTTGCTTTATTCGTGTCATTCACGGATACTTTTGTATCCTTGATTGCGTCGACGATTTGTTGATAACCGCTGCAACGGCAGAGATTGCCAGATATTGCGGTTCTGACATCTGATTCGGTGGGGTCTAATGAATGGTCCAACAATCCCTGAGCACTCATAAGCATTCCGGGAGTACAAAACCCGCAATGTACTGCATCGTGATCGAGAAACGAATCCTGCAGCGGAGTGAGGAGATTCCCGACTGCCAACCCCTCAACAGTGACGATTTCCTGACCATCGACTTGTGGAGCAAGCACGAGGCACGAATTGACGGCCTGACCGTTCAAAAGAACAGTGCAGGCACCGCATTCGCCGATTTCGCAGCCGCATTTGGTCCCGGTAAGACCAAGTTCCTCACGCAAGAGATCAAGGAGCGTCAAATTTGGCTTGATAACAAGCTGTTGCTGTTTCTTGTTGATCGTAACTTTGATCGCGATCGTTTTCAAGCCTTCTTCTCCTTGTCGATGCATTGTTCAAGAGCCCTTCGCACCAAGACAGCAATAACGGGCTCTTTGTACTCAGTCGACCACCTCCGTCCCGTATAAGAAATCATAATTTCCGAAACCTTCTTCCCAGCCTCCACGAAGATATCTCGCGATAGTTTTTGCCCAACAAGCACAACTTCCGCCTCCCGAACTCGCTGCCAGATCGGAAACGCAGCACCAGGGACGATTCGAGCTTCCTCAATTATACCTTTGCCGCCGACCTTCAACACGACCGCCACACTCAGGCGTGCAATCGACAGAGCATTGCGTCTGCCCAACTTGACAAACGAACTCCGCAGAGCCAGACTCAGTTTGTGGAAATGAATCTCTGATAGAATTTCGTCTGGATGTGCGATTGTGACATACGGTTTCACAAAGAAATCTGTGAGGGCGATTTCGCGCTCTCCCAAGCTGGAATTCAGTTTGAGCCGAGCATTCAGCGTCATCAAAGGCGGAACAGTATCTGCGCAAGCCGCGGCGTTCATGATGTTTCCCCCGATTGTCCCACGATTGCGGATTTGGGGAGAGCCAATCATTGAAACGGCTGATCGCAGGAGTGGCGCGTACTTGGCAATGAGTTCAGATCGATGTACCTCGTCGTGCGTTGTCAGAGCACCGATGATAATCGAATCTCCCGATTCGGTGATTCCCTTGAGAGCTGCAATTCTGCTTATATCAATGATCGATTTGGGCAAATGCGCAGAGGGCTTTCGCAGTTCCACCAGGACATCCGTTCCCCCGGCGAGAATACGGGCTCCCTCACCCGAATTTCTGAGAAGGCTACAGGCTTCGTTCAACGTCTTCGGAGAAAAGTAGTCAAACGGCTTCATTGCTTTTCCCCGCGGATTTTGCACGAATCTATCAACATCGCATCGATCGCGTCTTTCTTCTCCGAGCCACGCTTATCGTGCCGGACAAGTTTGTGTCCGAGAAGCACCCGCTCAAGATTGGCCGGGATTTCATAGATCCGCTTACCTGTTGCGTTGAATATTGCATTGACGATCGCAGGAGCTGCGATTTCGTTTGTCGGCTCTCCCACCGATTTTGCTCCGAACGGTCCGGTGGCGTCTTCATTTTCAACGATGATGGTCTTGATGCGCGGCACATCCATCGAGGTTGGAATGAGGTACTCGTCAAAGTTGAGCTGTTTCGGAACGCCCCTTTCAAATTCAAATTCCTCAAGAAGACCATATCCCAGTCCCATTGCAACACCACCACACATTTGTCCGACGACCATTGCACGATTGATTGCTTTGCCAACGTCGTGAACCGAGGCAAAGTCTTTAACATCGACTTTCCCCGTTTCGGTATCGACCTCCACCTCTGCCGCATTCGCTCCATAGACAAATGTGAAGTACGCTTCACCTTGACCGCGTTCTTCGTCCCACGTTGTCTTGAGAGATTTGTGCCAACCAAGACCAATCATTGGTTTACCTTTGTTGAAACACTCAGTCGCGAGCTCAGAAAACGAAGCGAGGCGCCGACCATTCTTGAGATTAACCAGGTAATTGTTCCGGAGATCAAGCTTAGAGCCTTTCACATTCAGCATCGAAGACCCAACGGCTAGCAGGGTCTTTCTCACTTGTTCAGCAGCATTTTTTGCTGCAGACCCGCCCATGATTGTTCCACGCGATGCGACCGTGGGACCAGAATCAGCAACCCGACTGGTGTTGGTGTTGAGAAATTGAATACGATCCATGGAGGTGCCAAGAACTTCGGCAACGATTTGCGACATTTGTGTCTGGGCTCCCTGCCCCATATCCGTCACTCCAGATGAGACAATGACACTTCCATCAGTTTGAACAGAGACAATCGTCTCGGCTGCATCCGCTCCTTCCGCGCCCAGGGAGACGCCTCGATAACTACACGCTAATCCCACACCGTGTTTCTTTTCTCCGACCTGAGACCGCCGATATGATTTCCATTTCTTCTTGAAATCGATTGCTTCAGCGGCTTTAGTCAATACTTCTTTGAGACTCACCACGTGATTCAACTTCTGCCCCGTAGCCGTCACAGCTCCCTTCTCAAAGCCGTTCTTCAGCCGAATATCCAGAGGGCTTACACCGACCTTTTCTGCCAGTTCGTCCATCATGGACTCGATTGCAAAGTTCACCTGTGGTGAGCCAAATCCCCGCATTGCTCCCGTATAATTATTATTCGTGTATGCCGCATAGACGTCGGTTTTTACATTATCGCAGTAGTATGGTCCTGTGGCCTGAACAACCGATCTCCATGTCACGAATTGACTCATCGAGGCATAGGCTCCGCCGTCAGCGATGATCCGGGCCTCCATCGCTGTAATCGAGCCATCCTTTTTTGCGCCCCATTTGTAATAGAGGACGTAAGGATGCCGCTTGTAACTTTCGAGCATCGACTCTTCGCGGGTGTTGACCATCTTGACTGGTTTTCCGGTCTTAAGCGCCAGCAATGCCGCCCTGCAACACATTGAGGTCATTGCTTCATCTTTTCCGCCGAATGAGCCTCCCAGTGTCGCCTGAACAATTTGTACTTTGTTGAGTGGCAGGTTCAATGCAGCGGCGACAGACCGTCTGCTTGAAAACAGGTTCTGAACCGATCCTGTGATCTTCACGCCATCCTGTTCATTCGGTTCAGCGAGCACTGCCTCGGGCTCAATGTAGGAGTGTTCGATAAACTGCGTCTTGAATTTTCGCTCAAGCACAAAATCAGCTTCTGTGAATCCCTTGGCGATGTCCCCCTTCCGGACTTTATGATGCACAAATTCGTTCTTATTGCCGTGAATGATTGGTGAACCCGGTTTCAATGCTTCTTCGGGATCGGAGACGACTGGAAGGAGTTCATACTCGATATCAATCAGCGAAAGCGCTTCTTCGGCAATTTCTTTCGTCGTTGCGGCGATAAGAGCAACGCCATCACCCAGATATCGAACACGATCCTCGGCAAGAATCGCTTGATTCTTCTCGACAATACCGAAAACCTTGCTTCCGGGAATATCGACCGCGGTCAGCACTGCTTGAATACCGGGAAGCGCTCTTGCTTTCGAAGTATCGATTCGCACGATTTTTGCGTGCGGATGTTTGGACCTCAACACTTTGCCGATGAGTTGGTGGCCCACATTGTAGTCATCCGCGAATTTCGCTCGACCCGTGACTTTTCCCCACGAATCCACCCGACGTTCCGATTTACCGATTATCTTGAGTTTACTAGCCATGCATTCGTTTCCAGAGTTTCAACGCGACTTTTCTGGCTTTTTCCGCGACGACTTGTTCATCGATCCCAAGCACCTGTCTGTCCCAAACGACCCAGTTTCCATCCACCATGACGTGCTGAACTGCAGTGGAATTCATTCCAAAAAGAAAATGTCCGTGGAGATTTTTCGTGTGCAGTGGCGTCGGTGGATTGTAGTCGAGAACTACAAGGTCTGCAGGGCTTCCTTTTGAAAGTGTTCCGAATGATCGGCCGAAGAACTCCGATACCAGCTTCTGACCGTTTTGCAGCATTGATGGCAATCGACTGAACTCCGTGCGGTCATCCGACTCGGCATTCCTGAAATATCCAAACTTTGCTTCCTCGAACATATCAGCGGGGAATCCATCGGTCCCTAAGGCAGAGTGTTGGCCGAACCACTTGAGCGGTGCATAACCGACTGAGTTGTTCATGTTCGATCGCGGGTTATGAATCAACCACGCTCCAGAGCGCTCAACCTTCGCGAGTTGCTTCTCTGAAAGATGAACACCGTGCGCGAGGATGGATTTCTTTCTGAGGACTCCAAATTTCTCAAGTCGATCAACGAGATTGAGTCGATATCTCTTTTCCGAATCCAAAACATCGGCTTTGTCTTCGCCAACGTGGATATGGACACCATTGTCGTACATCTCAGCCAATTCGCCGAGCTTCGTCAAGGAATCGTCCACCAACGTCAGGCTTGCGTGTGCACCGATTGTTCCGCGAAAATGACTATTGCTCGTGTTTTCGGTGAGAAAGCGCTCATTCTCCTCCAAACCGAGATCACGTCGCTTCATTCCTCCGCGATCAGTTGTCTCATAACAAAGGATTCCGCGCATTCCCACTCTCGACATCGCGACTTTGATGATGTCAAGAGCACCTTTGATTTGATTCGGAGACGCGTGATGGTCGATGAGCGTCGTTGTTCCGAATTTCAAGGACTCGATTGCACCTATCAGAGCACTGTAGTAAATCGACTCTTCATCCAGCACTTCATCCAATTTCCACCAGATTTTTCTCAGGATCTCAACGAAATTTCTGGGTGAATCAGCAGGAGCTGGCATTCCACGCGAAAGTGCCGAATAGAGATGTGTGTGCGAGCAAACAAAGCCGGGCATTACGATTTTTCCCGACAGATCGACGGTTTCTTCTCCTCGTACCGACTTCAGATGTGAAGAGACGGAAGCAATCTCACCTTCAGTTATGCGGATGTCGCAATTCTGAATCGAGGTGGGATTCAGTACCATTGCTCTGGCATTCTTGAGAATAAGGCTCATTTTGCGTCCAATTCAATTGCAGTAAAAACTAATCATGCGACTCAAACGGTTAAAAGCGTTCAAAAAGTTCGCGGCCACAACTCTAGACTATTTTTGATTCAATCAATCTCCGTTCAAGCATTTCAAAGCTCGGTTCAATATCGAGCGGTTGACCCGTCGCTTGTTTCGCGGACTGAATATCCTTGAGTCCATTGCCGGTGATAACGACGACCGCCGAAGAATCACGACCAATCAATCCCTGTGCGATAGCCTTCTTCAAACCTGCAACGCCAGCAACTCCCGCGGGCTCGCCGAAAACACCACCCATCCTTGCCGTCGATCGCATCGCGTCAAGGATTTCCTGATCCGATACCGCAATCATCGCCCCCTCAGACTCACGAATTTCCCGAATGGCCCGACGCCAATTCCGGGGAGTGCCGACAGCAATACTGTCTGCGATCGTGTTCGTTGAAACGGGGATAAGGTCTTGGCCGCTCGCAAAAGACTCGAGTATTGGGTGGGCACCTTCTGCTTGAACGCCAAGCAATTTGGGGGCCCGATTGATAAATCCAAGCTTTTTCATTTCCCTCAGGCCCTTGCCTATTCCTCCGATTGTGCATCCATCACCGACCGAAACAACAACCCACTCTGGAACAGTCGCACCGAATTGTTCCGCAATTTCGAGACCTGCGGTCTTTTTACCTTCGACGAGGAAAGGATTGATACCACTATTTCGATCATACCATCCAAATCTCTTACAAGCTTCGCTGCAAAGGTCGAACGCCTGTTCATACGTCCCTTGCACTCGCACGACGGTTGCACCAAAAATCAGAAGTTGCGTAATCTTGGGTTCCGGCGCACGTTGGGGAACGAAAATTACACTGCGGAGACCAACGGCCGCGGAGAGACCCGCCAGTGATGATGCTGCATTACCGGTCGAAGCGCATGCGATCGTGGTAAAGCCAAACTCTTGTGCCTTCAACACTCCGATGGAACTCGCTCTGTCTTTGAACGAGCTCGTGGGATTTCTTCCGTCGTCTTTGAGAAAGAGCCGGTCGATACCAGCGTTTGCAGCGAGTCGGGGTACATCGTACGTCGGCGTCCAGCCAATGTGCAACGGCGGAATTGTCGCTTCTGGTGAGATAGGGAGCAATTCACTGTATCGCCAGTGATTGTGCTGTCGGTTGTCAAGTGCGTGAGGCGTGAGACATTTCCCCACTGCATCGTAATCATACTGAACATCGAGGATACCCTGCACACCGCATTTGGGGCACGTGTGGACATTTCCGTTTGGAATAGTTCCATTGCAGATGAAACAGCGGAGCCCAGTGACAAATGTCGAAGATGATCGTGTCATTCAAGCATCTGATGCGAGGTACGCGCCTTCTTCCGGTGTTTGAGTTTCTCGATCGAAAGTAGAATGATTTCATTTGTTGCGGGAATCGAAAAGTCGGGTTCGAATTCGTGGTTGGCTGTGGCTGAAACCGCGTCTTTGATTGCGAGCCACGTAGAGAGACTCAGCATGAGAGGCGGTTCGGCAACTGCTTTGCTCTTACGGATGACATCCGGATTCGGTACACCTTGAAGCAGCGCGACTCGGAAATCCAATGGAATATCTTGAGCCGTCGGAATCTTGTACGTGTCTGGCGAGTGTGTCATCAGATTACCCGTCGCATCCCATTTAATCTCCTCGGTTGTGACCCAGCCGACGCCCTGTATAAATCCGCCTTCAACCTGGCCAATATCGATCCCGGGATTGATGGAATCGCCGACATCGTGGAGAATATCCGCTCGCAGAAATTTGACTGCGCCCGTCAGCGCATCAACCAACACTTCGGAAACCGCCATTCCAAAAGCGTAGTAATGGAACGGCTTCCCCCAACCTTTTGTCTTATCCCATTTGATTCCCGGAGTCCTGTAATAACCTGTCGAGCTGAGGCTCACCTGTCGCAATACCATTTGCGGCATCGCTTCAGCAAATCCGATCCTGCGGTCAAGATGTTTTGCATCAGAAATGAAATCGTTTTCGAAAACAATTTCGATCTTGTCTGTGGTGACACTTGCATCTTTCTCATTGAAAAGGATAGCCACAGTTGCACTGATTCGATCTTTGAGTATCTCAATCGCGTTCTTCACAGCCATGCCGTTGAGATCAGTCCCGGAGGATGCGGCTGTTGCAGATGTGTTTGGCACCTTCGACGTATTTGTAGCATTCACCCGTACGCGATCAATACTCACACCAAGCTCAGCAGCGGCGATTTGTTGGATTTTGGTGTGGAGACCCTGACCCATTTCGGTTCCGCCGTGATTCACCAAGACTGTACCGTCGTTATAAATGTTGACGAGAGCACCCGCCTGGTTCAAATGCGTTGTCGTAAATGAGATTCCGAATTTTACCGGAGTGAGAGCGAGACCTTTCTTGTAGAATTCATTCGCTTGATTGAATTCTTCGATAGATTTTCTCCGGGTCGCGTACTCTGACGACTTGACAAGTTGGTCATACATCGTATGGAGGTGGTTGTTTTCTACAACCTGACCATAATGCGTCACGTTGTTGTCGCCAAGGCCGTAAAAGTTCATCTTGCGGATATCGAGGGAATCTTTGTGAAGGACGCGAGCAATGCGGTCGATAATAGTTTCGATCGCCGCCATTCCCTGCGGACCGCCAAATCCACGGAAAGCGGTATTCGACGGAAGGTTCGTTTTCCAGACACGTGCGAGGACGGCCATATTCGGAACAAAATAAGAGTTGTCACAATGCAGCATTGCACGTTCCATAATCGCGAAGGAAAGATCTGCCGCCGCGCCTGCATCACTGTTGAGTTCAAGTTTGACGACCCGAATCTTCCCTTCGTCATCAAACCCCGCTTCATATCGGATAAGGAATCTGTGTCGCTTTCCGGTCATAATCATGTCGTCATCACGGAACAAGCGAATCTTTACCGGACGTCCGGTTGCCCTGCAAAGCAGAGCGCTCCAACACGCGGTGTGGTTAGCTTGCGTTTCCTTACCGCCAAATGCACCTCCCATGCGTCGGACTTCTACAACGACATCCTTTTTCTTAATCCCAAGTACTTCTCCCACGACCGCCTGCGTCTCGGTTGGATTCTGGGATGAGCTATAAACGGTGATTTCCGGTCCTTCGCCGGGCACGCTCAACGCAGCCTGACTTTCCAAGTACCAATGCTCGGCAGCGCCGGTACGGAGTTCTCCCTTGATAACGTGCGGAGAATTCTTCATCGCAGTGTCGGCATCTCCTCGATTCATTGTTCTTGGAGGACCGAGCAGGTTATTCTTCTCGATCGCGTCCTCGATGGAGAGAATCGAATCGAGTAGTTCGTACTTCACTTCAATCAGTTTTTCCGCGGCCCTGCACTGTGCATCGCTCGCAGCAGCGATGAGGAACATGGCCTGACCTGCGAAAGTCACCTGGGTTTCGGCTAGACAAGGCTCGTCCTTGACAACCGGCCCCATTTGATTGTGTCCAGGGATGTCTTTAAATGACAAGATAGCCACGACACCCGGGGCTTTTCTTGCTTTCAAAAGATCGAATGAGATTATTCGTGCGTGGGCATGAGGGCTGTACACCACTCGACCGAGAAGAAGATTATCACTCGCAGGCAGGTCATCGATGTAACGTGCTTCTCCCGTAACGTGAAGGATTGCACTCTCGTGTGGAATTTGCTGGGACATTAGTTCATGTCGTTCCAAAACTTCATTAACAAATTTCTTGCTGCAACGATCCGAAATTCGGCGCTGCCGCGGACATCCGATATGGGGCTGAAGTCTTTACCGATGAATTGTTGTGCCTGTTCAACTATCTCACGCGACCATAATTGATCCTTGAGGAATTTCTCCGTCAACGCCGCTCGTTTGGTCCGCTCCGCCATGCCGCCGTAGGCAAGCACGACATCGTTGACAATTCCCTTGCTATCCAGGTCAATTCTGAATCCCGCGCTCACCGTCGCGATATCAAGATCCCGGCGCTTCGACACTTTGTATGCACGGATTTTCAGATGCTTCGATGGGATCGGAAGAACAACTGCAGTGACAAGTTCGTCAGGACGGCGCTCGGTTTTTCTGTAACCTATTACGAATTTATCCGCTTTCATCGTCCGTCGCCCTCGTATGCTCTCCAAAACAATTTTTGCGTCATAAGCTATCAGTACCGGCAGGATGTCACCAATCGGCGATGCCGTTCC
>JADGQA010000120.1 GCA_017882185.1 Bacteroidota bacterium | reverse complement strand
GATCAATGTGGATGCATTGCCCCGCGATTCGGCGTATCTCCAATTTATCAGGAACCTCCAGTCAAGGGGATGTGAAATTATGGATCACGCCCCCAATCATATGACCCAAGCTTTCTGGACGGACCATGTCGCGGCCTACCTCGCAAGAGCAGGTGTCGATCATATCAATGGCACGACGATTTGTCTCAATATCAAAGATATCGACACCACGAAGCTATTTTCCCCCGGTGAGGTCTCCATTACAAAAAACTTCACTGTACTCAACACGGATGAGAGGTCGAGGAGAAACCTCATCCCCGGGAATATTCTTGTGGGAGTTTCCGCAAAAAGGTTGTTAAGCATTAGTGATGTACGATATGATGCGGCAACCCGTACTGATACTGTGATTTTTCGCTCATATTGGACTGAGCAAGTTAATGAGAAACCAACGTTGACGCTCCGGTACGGTCTCATCAATGTCTACGATACCCAGTTGACCGACGACGCCGTGAAACTTTTGGTCGAAGAATCATTGCGCTCGTTTGAGGACGTCGGTTTACAGCGGCCCAGGACATTCATTCATCCCGGTGGGGTTGAGCCTCAACTTTCCACGGCAACAGTCAAGAGAATCTACGGCGACCTGTATGGCTATACCGCCGCTGCAACAGACGGGGGACTAAAATGCTACAATGACGTAAACACACTCGCTCCATTTTGCATGCAATGGAATATTTTTTCCGCAGGAGTGAATCTTGACGCTGATAAGAGAACGATCGCGAGTGTCATAGCAAAACACTATTTCCTTATTGGCGGCAATCATTTGTGGGATATCCCGATCGATTGGAGCACCTATCTCACCCAGCTCGATGCATTGTTGAGTTGGTGTCAAGAACAACAGATTGAGGTAAAAACATACTCGCAAATATCTGACATCCTGTATTCAGAAATTTCCGATGCGTATGGAAGTGTATTTCCTCCTCTCAATATCGATCTGGATATGAATGGGGTGCCGGACGGGTATGATAATCTCGCAGGATCAGTTGATTCCATGCTTGTCGGCGACAAATCGTACAATTACGTCAGGACCTCGCACGAAGGCGTGTTATTCAGGGTCAACGACCTGGCAGGACTCGAAAAAGGATACGAAGACCTGCGATTTCGCGCCAGAGGGAGTGTTGGTGCAAAAATAACCCTCATCACAAGAATTCAGGAACGAAAAGACAGCACCGTCTACGAATTTGCAGTCAAAGACACCGGCTGGACAAATTTTTCACTCAAGGGAACGGCGAATAACGGCAGCAGTTTTTATATGCCTCCGAACTACGCTTACAGAGATTTTGTGTTTGCGCTCAGCAATTTGAATGGACAGGAGTTTGACCTGGGTCAAATCTATCTGCGCAAAACAAGCAAGAGCGACACCGTCCTTCCTCCGTACTTAAGTGATTTGAAGGTTGATACGCAGAATAGGCGCCTTGAGTTTATCGTTGATCTGCGCGATCAGAACAACAAAACTGTGATTGAGAAGTCGAATGGCGGGCAATTTTACTCATTGGATGTAACTTCAAGCTCTGCGACGATCACAGATAACTTGAGTACGGTCGACGATTCCGTGACGTACCGTGGCTATTCTGTTGCAGATACGATAGTCTCCGAATATGCATATCTATACTATCGGCCTGTAAAGATGAACCTCGAGAGCGTTTTGGTCGGGAGACACCAGGGCGTGGATCTTGCTTGTTTTCCGAATCCATTCAACCCAAGCATCAACATTCTCTACACCCTGGAGCGCGAGTCCAGTGTAACCCTTCGGATCTACGATGTCTGTGGGAGACTGATCAAGACATTGTACGCAAATGAAAGACAGTCAAGAGGGGACCATATTATCGCGTGGGACGCTACCAACAATTTCGGTGCGAAGGTTTCTAGCGGTGTCTATTTTTGTCGTTATATAATCGGTTCCAATCAAGCAACGGCGAATAAGCTGTATACAAAAAAAATCCTCTACTTAAAATGAAAGATAATTCATGAATATTCCCTTCCTTGACCTTAAAAACCAATATCAGGCAATCAAGCATGAAATAAACCCGGCAATTCAGGAGATTCTGGATAATGCGTCTTTTGTGCTGGGGAAGTCAGTCTCGAATTTTGAAGCACAGTTTGCTGCGGCTCACACTGTCAAACATTGTATCTGTGTAAGTTCAGGTACCGACGGCAATCATCTTGCTCTTTGGGCATTAGGCGTTGGTGTGGGAGATGAAGTCATTGTGCCTGCGGATACCTTCGTGGCCACGGCCTGGGGCGCGACTTTGTGCGGCGCGAAACCAATATTCGTCGATTGCGACCCGGAAAGCTACAACATTGATCCCAAAAAGGTGGAAGCGGCAATTACGCCGCGGACCAAGGCCATCGTTGCAGTTCATTTGTATGGCCAGGCGGCCGATATGGATGGGCTGCAGAAGATCGCGAAGGCGCATAACCTTCATCTCGTGGAAGACTGCGCGCAATCACATTTGGCTGAATACAAAGGAAAGAAGACTGGTGGATTGGGCATCGCCGCTTCCTTCAGCTTCTATCCTGGCAAGAACCTCGGCGCCTATGGCGAAGGAGGAGCAGTGACCACAAATGATGACCGTCTCGCCACGACGTTTCGCATGATGCGGGACCACGGAACGCTCCAGAAATACGATCACGAAATATTCGGGCACAATTATAGAATGGAAGGGATTCAGGGGGCTGTCCTTGGCGTGAAACTGAAGTACCTCCACGAATGGACGGAACAGCGCCGCCGCGTTGCACGAAGGTACGGCGAACTGCTCCGAGGGGTCGGCGACATCGTATTGCCGAAGGAAATGCCATACGCAAAACACGTCTATCACCTCTACGTTATTCAAACGTCAAAGAGGGCCGAATTGCAGAAATATCTCGCAGACAAAGGCATTGGCACCGGGCTCCATTATCCAATTCCCTTGCATTTGCAGAAATGCTTTGCAAGCATGGGGCATCGGGAAGGGGACTTTCCGGTTTCTGAGCGCCTCTCAAAACAGTGCCTGTCACTGCCGATGTTTGCCGAGCTTACAGACCAACAGATTGAATATGTCACAGACTGCATACGTGACTTCTTCAGATTGAAGTGAGACTTGCACGATACAAAATAGTGCTCGCGGTAGTGGACTTCGTGTGTCTCGTCCTCTCGTTCTATCTCGCATTTCTGCTGACAGGGAGAGGCAGAGATGTGAGTATCGCGCAGTCCGGAATGCACGCAGTGTATGAGCTTGCGTTCATTTCGGTTTATTCCTTCGTGCTGATCCTGCTCTTCCAGAGCAACGGGCTGTACAAGATCAATATCGTGATCTCAGGGTCGCGTCAACTTGTTGCCATCTTCGTCTCGTTCCTGTACGCCGTTGCCGGCATGGCGATTGTGTTTTTCTTCGTCCGGGCATCCTACGTCATCGACAGCAGAATGATCGTCGGCACTTTCGGAGGGATGGGCCTCCTTGTAATTGTCCTCTATCGGTTGACGATCTTCAGGCCGCTGTACGTCTATCTCAACAAAAAAGAGTTCATCCGTAAGAATATCGTGATCGTCGGTGCGCATCTGGAGGCGAAGAATTTTTTGATCCAGCTCGAGCTCGACAATATCTATGGACTCAATGTGGTCGGTTTCGTTGACGATAACACGAAGAAGGACACGGAGGTGTTCGAGCGCTATCGAAATCTCGGTCCCGTGAAAAACCTCCCGGCGATTGTGCGTGAACACAAAGTCAAGGAAATAATGGTTGCGGCCTCCAATGTCGATCACGAGGGATTGCTGCGCATCCTGGATTACTGCAAGAAATCCGGCGCGCGAGTTACCGTGACCTCCTCGCTCTTCGACATCGTGCACCGAAAAGTGCCTTCGGAACGGTACTATAACCTTCCCATCGCGAGAGTGAGCGCCAACGATCCGAGCAGGGGGGTTTTGGTGTTCAAACGTGCGGTTGACATCGTTGGTTCTCTCCTTGGGCTTGTCGTGCTGTTTATTCCTCTTTCGCTGATTGCCCTGATCATCAAAGTAACATCGAGGGGGCCGGTCTTCTACAAGCAGACTCGGATCGGCAAAGACGGTCGGGAGTTCAACTTTTATAAGTTCCGGTCCATGCTCATCGGCAGCGACATCGACGGCACCCGGGAAAAAATCTTGCACGATTTCATCAAGAATGGGAACCATTCAAACGGCGGTTCTTCGAAGGTCGTGAATGAAAAGATGGTGACGCCCATCGGTCGATTCATCCGGAAAACGAGTATCGATGAGCTGCCCCAGCTCTTCAACGTTCTCAAGGGGGAGATGAGTCTCGTCGGCCCGAGACCGTGTCTGCCGTATGAATACAAGGTCTACGATGAGTGGCACAAGCGAAGGTTGTCGGTCCTGCCTGGTTGCACAGGCCTCTGGCAGGTATCCAGCAGGTCTCAGACCGGCTTTGACGACATGGTTTTGCTCGACCTGTATTATATAGAAAACATTTCACCATGGTTTGATTTGCAGCTCATGCTCAAAACCATACCTGTCATGATTTCTGGCAGGGGGGGAAAATAATTTGAAAGGACTCGTTGTATGAAAATTGGGGTCATCGGTCTCGGCTACTGGGGGCCAAACATCGTGCGGAACCTCATATCGAACAAAAACGTTGCGAAAGTTGTCTGTTGCGATAGCAATCCCAAAAGGCTCGAGTCGACTAAGCTTAGGCTTCCGACCGTAGAAACAGTCACCGATCATAAAGCCATTCTGAAAGATCCATCCGTGGTTGCGGTGGCTGTTGTGACACCCGTTTCCTCCCATTACAGGCTTGCGAAGGAAGCCCTGGAGGCCGGCAAGCACGTTCTCATTGAGAAGCCTATGACGGATTCGGTCAAAACATCGGAAGAGTTGATCGAGATTGCAGAACGGAAAAAACTCACGCTCATGGTCGATCACACTTTTGTCTATACAGGGGCGGTGAAGAAAATCAGGGAGATTGTCGACAAAGGCGAGGTCGGTGACATACTCTATTTTGATTCGGTGCGGGTCAATCTTGGACTCTTTCAGCACGATATCAATGTCCTGTGGGATCTTGCGCCGCACGATATCTCCATCATGGACTATGTGGTTGGCAAAGAGCCGGAATTCGTCTTGGCTATCGGTGCGAAACATTATAATGATATGGAGGATATGGCATATCTAACCGTGGGGTTCCGGGACAACCTTGTCGCCCATTTTCACGTCAACTGGCTTTCTCCCGTCAAGGTCAGGCGAATTCTGATCGGTGGCAGCAAGAAAATGGTGGTTTTCGACGACATGGAACCGAGCGAAAAGGTCAAAGTCTACGACAAGGGTGTGGAAATCAACGAGGAAGAGTCCGTCTATCAGACACTCGTGCAGTACCGGACAGGTGACATGTATGCGCCCCAAATCGAACAGACCGAGGCGCTTTCTCTGATGTGTGGTGATTTTGTTTCGAGTATTATCGAAGGGAAGAAGCCGCTCACGGACGGTTGTGCGGGACTCAAAGTGGTGAAGATCCTCGAAGCCAGTCAACGATCCCTTCTCAATCACAACGCAGTCATCAAGCTCAAATAACTCAGCAGCCAACCATGGAATTCAAGAAAATCGCGGCAAATGTAAAGCTCGGAACCAACGTGAAGATATTTGAGTTTACCAATCTTTACGGATGTGAAATCGGCGACAACTCAAAAATTGGCGCGTTCGTGGAAATCCAAAAGAACGCGAAGATTGGAAAGAACGTGAAAGTATCGACGCACACGTTTATTTGCGAAGGTGTTACCGTTGAGGACGATGTTTTCATTGGTCACAACGTCTCCTTTATTAACGACAAGTATCCCAGGTCGACGAGTCAATCGGGACAACTGCAGACCGAAGCAGACTGGAAGGTTGTCCCCACCGTTGTCAAACGAGGGGCCTCGATCGGTACAAGCTCGACCATCCTCTGCGGCGTGACCATTGGAGAGAACGCCATGGTCGGAGCTGGCAGTGTCGTCACGAAAGACGTTCCACCGAATACAATTGTCGCCGGGGTGCCGGCGCGAATCAAAGGGAAAGTTCAGGCATAAGGATTGCGGGCACCATATTTTCTTCAATTCGTCACAGTTCCCAACGATTTTCCAACCGCATTCTATAAATTGCTTCTCCAGGGATCTCTCGTCGGCGACGGTTTTTCTTGATAGCTCCCGCGCCGCCCGCAGTCCATTCCTCGTGTGCGACACCGGTGAGTGCAGGAGGTCTTCGACAAGGTTGGAAAGCTCGTATGCTCAATTATGAATATCGCCTCCTCAGCGATGAAGATGCCACCAGGACTCCGATCTACCAGCCTGGGACACATCATGCGCTGGGGGTAATGTTGTAGTACAATCTCTGAATCAACGTCCCGTGAAGGGGAAACGTGGATTTAGTCGAAAGGGCTTAGAAGAATGCGGATTGCGATCGTTGGAACGGGATACGTCGGATTGGTGACCGGCACATGCCTCGCTGAATCGGGAAATGATGTCGCGTGTGTGGATGTCGACCAGGGCAAGCTCGCGAAATTGAAGAGAGGTGTAATCCCAATCTATGAACCGGGCCTTGAAATCCTCTTTCGAAGGAACTTCGAGCAGAAAAGGTTGTCGTTCACCGATGATCTGAAAAAAGCGGTTCTGGGATCCGAAATCGTCTTTCTTTGCCTGCCGACCCCACAAGGAGAAGATGGTTCGGCGGATCTTCAATACGTCATGTCTGTCGTGAAAGAGTTGGGAACAATCGCCGCCGAATCCGCCAGGAAGGACTACAAAATCATCGTCAACAAGAGCACAGTCCCGGTTGGCACGGTGGAAACCATCGCTTCCATGCTGGAGAAATGCGCTGTTACCGACTGGGATGTTATTTCGAACCCGGAATTTCTCAGGGAAGGATTCGCCGTGGAAGATTTCATGAGACCCGACCGCATTATTATCGGATCGGATTGCGAGAGGGCCGTGGAAAAGATGAAGGTCCTGTACGAGCCTTTCGTTCGACAGGGTAACCCGATCATTATTATGGATGTCGCGAGTGCGGAGGTGACGAAATATGCGGCCAATTCATATCTTGCCACGCGGATTACATTCATGAACGAACTCGCGAATTTCTGCGAAAAGGTGGGCGCCGATGTGGATTCCGTCCGGTTGGGGATGTCTGCCGATAACAGGATCGGCAAGCGCTTCCTGTTTCCGGGCCTGGGATACGGTGGGTCCTGTTTTCCGAAGGATGTAAAAGCACTCATCAAGACCTCGAAGGAGCATTCGTCGGAAGTCAGGATTCTTGCGGTGGTGGATGAGGTCAACAATGCTCAAAAATTGAAGCTCGTCGAAAAGATCAAATCGTTATTCAACGGAGAACTGAAGAAAAAGCATTTTGCGGTTTGGGGTCTGGCATTTAAACCTAATACGGACGATACAAGGGAGTCTCCGGCGATCGCAATCATCAATGAACTCTTGCGGCTGGGCGCATCCGTGGCGGCGTACGATCCCGCTGCAACCGAAACGGCCAAATTCTATCTTGGAAAATCAATCACATACGCAAAGAATGAATACGATGCTCTGCGGGACGCGGATGCGTTGATTATCGCAACGGAATGGAATGAATTTCGCAATCCTGATTTCAACAGGATCAAAAATGCACTGAAGACACCGGTTATCTTTGACGGACGCAACATTTTTCGGCCGGAGATGATGCACAAACTGGGATTCAAGTACTATAGTATCGGAAGAAAAGCAGTGGAGTAAGAAGGTGGAGGAGAGATGGAAGTGTAGGACAGAGGAAGAGGGAAAGTTAGAGGTAGAGGTAACGGAAACCCAGAGCCATTTGGAACCCGTTTGAGGGTAGGAATTGTGGATAGGAACACGGTTAGTGTCCTCGACCATCCAGACGCTGCAAAAATCTGAAAAAGATAATCACGACGCCAGAGTCAAATTAAAGGTTTTGTCTTTACCTGTTCCTTCACGTTAATTTATGCTTCTGAAATCGTCTATCTCTTCCCAATGACTCCTTCCCCAACTTCCGTAGTCACCGGCGGTGCCGGTTTCCTTGGCTCTCATTTGTGTGACAGGCTCGTTGCTGGAGGCCATTCGGTCATTTGCATCGATAATCTTATCACGGGAAACACTTCGAATATTGCGCATCTCTTCGGTAATCCCCAGTTTCGTTTCGTCCAATACGATGTGACGAATTACCTGTTCGTCGAGGGGAACGTGGATTTTATCTTTCATTTTGCTTCTCCCGCCAGCCCGATCGACTACCTCAAACTTCCGATCCAGACGCTTAAGGTCGGATCGTTGGGCACCCACAAGACACTCGGGTTGGCAAAAGCGAAGAATGCGAGATATCTTCTGGCTTCCACTTCCGAAACGTACGGCGATCCGCTTGTGCATCCGCAAAAGGAATCGTACTGGGGAAACGTGAATCCGGTCGGACCGCGCGGAGTGTACGACGAGGCGAAAAGGTTTGCCGAAGCAATGACGATGGCCTATCATCGCTATCACAAGCTTGAGACGCGCATCGTGCGTATTTTCAACACCTATGGCGAACGAATGCGTATCGAAGACGGGCGGGCAATACCGGCGTTCATGTCTCAGGCTCTTCGGAACGAGGACGTGACTGTCTTTGGCGATGGAAGTCAAACACGAAGCGTGTGCTACGTATCCGATCTCGTCGATGGAATCTATCGGTTGATGAAGTCCGATTATCCGCTGCCGGTCAATATTGGGAATCCGGAAGAGATCACGATGCTTGGGCTTGCCAAAGAGATCATCAGGATTTCTGGAAGCAAGAGCAAGGTGATTTTCAAAGATCTTCCGGAGGATGATCCGAAGGTGCGCCAACCGGATATTACGAAAGCGAAGGAACTGTTGGGTTGGAGTCCGAAAGTGGGGAGGGAAGAGGGGTTGAGGAAAACGATGGGGTATGTTAGAGCAAAACTAGGTCTCGTTGGGTGAAGAGTGATGAGTGAAAAGTCAACGGTGTAAAGAATGAAGTGGTCTCCTGTAAACAAAACCGTTAGCGTGTCAACTTCATCGAACAATTTGGTCGGCGGGTCAAAAACAGGTGTTTCTGTGCTAAAGTAGTTCTCAAATAAATGCATCAACTTATGTGAGATTGACAATGGATACGGAAAGTCACGTCAATGAACGGCCGCATAAGAAACTCGAGGCTTGGAAGAAAAGCATAGATTTTGTGTCGTTGGTTTATCGAGAAACAAAAAGCTATCCTCGTGATGAAGAATTTGGCCTGAAATCTCAGCTTCGACGGGCTGCGGTTTCGGTTCCTTCGAATATTGCTGAGGGATTGACTCGTAAATCACAAAATGACAAGCTACATTTCTTGAATATCGCCCAGGCGTCTCTTAGCGAGATCGATACGCAGCTGGAAATCTCATTGAAATTGAACTACCTGACCGATACCACGTTCCGAGTCATGGAGGAACAACTCGTACAGATACAGAGGCTCCTTAGTGGTCTTATTCGAAAAATCCGCGGCTGAATAATATCAATGGGGACTCATGTTCTCTTCACACTTTACTATTTATTCTTCACCAACTTTAGATCTTCATTAGCCCCATGAAAAAAGCTCTCATCACCGGTATCACCGGACAAGACGGATCCTATCTCGCTGAAATACTCCTCGACAAGGGGTACGAGATTCACGGTATCATACGCCGCAGCAGCTCATTCAATACTGCGAGGATCGATCATCTCTTCAACAATCCTGCGATCAACGGGAAGAAAATGTTCCTCCATTTCGGGGATCTCACGGACACGAGCAATCTCAACCGCTTGCTGGAACGAGTCGAGCCGGATGAGATCTACAATCTCGCGGCACAGAGTCACGTGAAGGTGTCGTTCGACCTGCCGGAGTATACGGCGGAAGTGGATGCTATGGGGACTCTGCGATTCCTCGATGCAATCCGTGAAACAGGAGTCCGTACGAAGTTCTACCAGGCGTCAACGAGCGAGCTCTTTGGAAAGGCGCAGGAGGTTCCCCAAACCGAGAAGACGCCTTTTTATCCAAGGAGCCCGTACGGCGTAGCAAAACTCTATGGGTACTGGATCATTATTAATTATCGAGAGGCATATAACCTCTTTGCTGTCAATGGGATCCTCTTCAACCACGAATCTCCGCGCCGGGGTGAGACATTTGTGACGCGCAAGATCACTCTCGCTGCATCACGGATCAAACTCGGCCTGCAGAAAACCCTGAAGCTGGGTAATCTCGGTGCAAAACGGGACTGGGGATACGCTCCGGAATATTGCGAAGGAATGTGGAGAATGCTCCAGCAAAAATCGATCGAAGACTTCGTCCTCGCGACAGGAGAAACCCACACAGTCCGGGAGTTCACTGAAGTTGCTTTCAAAGAACTCGACATGGAGCTCGAGTGGAAAGGGAAGGGGGCGAAAGAGCAGGGTG
>JADGQA010000341.1 GCA_017882185.1 Bacteroidota bacterium | reverse complement strand
GATTTTCCTTGCTGCACGATACTTCGCTATTTCTTCGAAGAAATCTATGTGGGAATTGAAGAAGAACGAGATTCGTGGAGCAAATTCATCAACGTCAAGTCCACGTGCAATCCCGGCTTCGACGTAGGCAAATCCGTCAGCAAGGGTGAACGCAAGTTCTTGAGCCGCCGTGGATCCAGCCTCACGGATATGATAACCGCTCACGGAAACCGGATTCCATTGCGGTACTTCCTTGTTTAGGTACTCAAACATGTCAATGATCAAGCGCATCGACGGCGTCGGCGGATATATCCATTCCTTTTGGGCAATATATTCTTTCAATATGTCTGTCTGGATGGTACCACGGAGCTTCTTGAATTCTACTCCTTGTTTTTCCGCAACCGCAAGATAGAATGTCATCATCATAGCTGCAGGGGCGTTGATCGTCATCGACGTCGAAATTTCGCCCAGATTGATCCCTTTGAACAACATTTCCATATCTGCAAGGGAACTCACTGCCACTCCGCAAATGCCAACCTCACCCTCAGAGAGAGTATCGTCGGCGTCCCTCCCCATCAACGTAGGAAGATCGAAAGCAACCGAAAGCCCCGTTTGGCCGTGATCGAGTAGATAGTGGTACCGTTCGTTGGTATCCTCCGGTGTGCCGAAACCTGCAAACTGTCTCATGGTCCACATCTTGCCACGATAGCCGGTCGGGTGAATCCCTCGCGTGTAGGGAAATTCACCCGGGAATCCGATGTCCGCGGCAAAATCCATCTTCTCCAAATCCAGGGGTGTGTAAAGCAAATTGATCGGCGTGCCGCTTACGGTCGTGTACAGTTCATCCCGCGTCGTCCCATTTGACCGAGCTTTCGCTTCCCATTGCTTCCGCTGCTCGTTCATTCGGTCAATCCCGTTCTTCATAGCCTTCCCTTTCCAATTGCTCTCTTCACATTTCCACAATCAACCTGTTCTTCCGAATCGTCGATCAAGTTCGTCCGTCGAAACTTTTACCATTGTCGGCCGGCCATGTGGACATACATAAGGCGTTTCCGTCAAGAACAACGTGTCGATCAGAGAGAGCATCTCTGTCGGTGTTAACCGGTCGCCCGATTTAATGGCTGCCCTGCATGCGAACGACTTGGCCAGATTGTCACGGACATCGGTGGTTGTTGCATGTTCATTGTTCCTGTACTCGTCCAGGAGGTCTTCAAGGATCTTCCGCTCATTTCCGATCCGGACATCTCCCGGTATGCCATCGATGATGACTGTGTTCTTTCCGAACAGCCTCATGTCGAAACCCAGACGTTCCATATGCGGCATCAGATCCTTCAGCAGCAAATAGTCGTTTGCACTCAGCTCGATGGTCTGTGGAAACAGCAACTGCTGCGAGGTCGGCATACTGTTCTTGAAATTCGCCAGAACGCGCTCATACAGAATTCGTTCGTGTGCTGCATGTTGATCCACAATCATGACGCCGGACCGCACCTGAGAAAATATGTATTTGTTGTGAATTTGCCAAATTGCCCTGTTCCCCATTGTGCCGTCTGGCATTGTTTGTTCGGGCACACTCGTATGTTCCAAGACATTGTTGGGGGCCTGCGCACCAACCTGAGATTGCGAATCTGGCGGGCTCATTGTAGCAGTGTCAAAGAGGCGCTCAAAGGCTCCCTTTTCAATTCCCCCGACAAAATCCCGTCGATCGAGTTCGGTCACACCGTGACCAGCAAGCCGGCCCCGGTCTATTTTGGTAGTCGGCCAATTCTCTTGAGCTGTCGGTCGGAATCGCAACCGTTCATCAGTCTCCGTCCCACCCTCTTCAGATCGAAACGTCACCGAGGGAACGAGATTGTTCACCGCGAGCGTCTTTCGAACCACCGAGAGGATCATCCTGTAGATGTTCGATTCGTTTTCGAACTTGACCTCCAGCTTCGAGGGATGGACATTGACATCGACTCGTTGAGGATCCAGGATCAGGTTGAGAATGAAGAACGGATAAGCACCCTTTTCGAGGATGTGTTCGTATCCGTGGAATACTGCATGATTGATCATACGGCTTTGGATGAATCGTCGATTCAAATACACGAATTGATCGACCCTGTTCTTTCGTGCGAAATCAGGTTTGCCGATAAAGCCATCGATCGTCATGTAATCCGTTGTTTCGTGCAACTTGACGAGGGAGCTGAAATGCTTCTCACCGAGGACGTCCACAAGCCTCTGTTCGATGGGCTTTGCCTTCAGGTCGAGGAAGATCTCATCATCGCTCACATAGAGAAATTCGACCTCCGGATGTGCGATGGCCATTCGCGTTACCGTATCGGTAATGTTTTTCAGTTCTGTCTGTCGGCTTTTGAGGAAGTTCCGGCGGGCCGGGGTGTTGTAAAACAGATTCTTCACCAGGACAGAAGTTCCTTTTTCCATCGGGTACTTCGATCGTTCTTTGATCTCGCTCGCTTCCAACTTTAGGCAGGTTGCTACATCCTCATTCGCCGTTCGTGTTCTGAGTTCGACGTGTGACACCGCGGCAACGGATGCCAGGGCTTCACCGCGAAATCCGAGTGTGCGAATATGCTCCAAGTCATCGACAGAACTGATTTTGCTCGTTGCGTGGCGCGCAAAGGCAAGAGCAGCGTCTTCTTCGCTCATTCCGTCTCCATTGTCACTTACCTGGATGAGCGCTTTTCCCGCATCTTTGACGATCACCGTGATTCTCGTTGCATTTGCATCAAGAGAATTCTCGGCCAATTCCTTCACGACGGAAGCCGGGCGGTTGACAACCTCGCCTGCTGCAATCTTGTTGGCAAGGTCGGGCTGCAAAATATGGATTTTCGATGCCACCTTATTTCTCCGTAATTCCAATCCCAGGTCGATCGGGAAGCTCGAGTTTACCTTCCTTCACGTGCACTCCGATAAAAGGATCATTCGTGATCAGGAGGTTGCCGTCCAGGTCAGCGTAGTCG
>JADGQA010000340.1 GCA_017882185.1 Bacteroidota bacterium | reverse complement strand
CATGGCAAGGAACCTGTCCCGACCGTGGCGTACTTTTCCGCAGAGTTTGGCTTAACCGAATGTCTGCCAAACTATTCGGGTGGCCTGGGAATTCTCTCCGGCGACCATATCAAATCGGCAAGCGATCTTGGGGTGCCGCTCGTAGGAGTTGGATTGTTGTATCAGCAGGGATATTTCAGCCAGTATCTTAATGCCGATGGTTGGCAGCAGGAGCGGCATCCGGAAAATGATTTCTACACACTGCCGATACAAATCGAGCGGGACAAGGACGATAAACCTGTCACCGTCTCAATTGAGTATCCTGGACGAAACATAGTTGCACAAATTTGGCGTGTGCAAGCGGGTCGAATTCCGGTTTTTCTCTTGGATACCAACATCCCGGCCAATTCCCAGGAAGATCAAGACATCACCGATCAACTCTATGGGGGGGACCGCGAGATGCGCATCAAACAAGAGATCATGCTTGGGATTGGAGGTTATCGTGCATTGTGCGCCGTCGGAATGAAACCGACTGTTTGTCACATGAACGAGGGGCATTCCGCTTTTCTTTCCCTGGAACGAAGCCGTCAACTGATGAAAGAGAATAATCTTTCATTTGCTGAAGCGCGAGAAGTAACGACGGCGGGAACAGTGTTTACCACCCATACGCCTGTTCCGGCTGGCAATGACTATTTTACCCCGGTGTTAATGGACGAGTATTTTACCGATTTCTACAAAAAGTGCGGGATTACGCGGAAAGATTTCCTTGGCTTGGGAAGGCGCGATGCAAATAACGACAAGGAAGATTTTTGCATGACGATCCTGGCTCTTCGAATGTCCGCATACAGCAACGGCGTAAGTAAACTGCACGGTGATGTCTCACGCGCAATGTGGCAAAACGTGTGGCCCGGCATCCCTGTTTGCGACACGCCGATCGGCTCGATCACAAACGGCGTGCACACTCCCTCGTGGGTGAGTCGTGATATGGCGGGATTGTTCGAACGATATCTTGGACCGAGATGGAAGGACGACATGGATGAGTCCGCACTCTGGAGTCTGGTACATAGAATTCCCGACGAAGAACTTTGGCGCACGCATGAACGGCGTCGCGAACGGCTCGTCGCGTTTGCTCGCCTGCGTCTGCGATCTCAATTGGAAGCCCGTGGAGCGCTTCGCACGGAAGTTGCTCAAGCCTCAGAGATCTTGAATCCCGATGCGCTCACTATCGGTTTCGCCCGGCGGTATGCGACGTACAAACGAGCGGCGCTGCTCTTGCGCGATGCAGAACGACTGATAAACATTCTTGGCGATAAGAGCCGTCCCGTGCAAATTATATTCGCCGGCAAAGCCCATCCAATGGATACTCCCGGAAAGGAACTGATTCGACAGATCATTCATTTTGAACGGCAGCCGGAGGTGCGTCGGCGCATGGTGTTTATCGAAGACTACGACATGGTCGTCGCACGGTACCTTGTGCAAGGGGTCGACGTCTGGTTGAATACACCCCGCCGTCCCTTCGAGGCAAGCGGCACCAGCGGGATGAAAGCCTCCGTTAATGGCGCACTCAATCTTAGTGTGCTCGACGGCTGGTGGGTTGAAGCATACAATGCGAACACCGGCTGGGCTATCGGGCGCGGTGAGGAGTACGGCGATGAGGCATACCAGGATGAAGTTGAGTCGAATGCTCTCTATGACCTTCTTGAGAAAGAACTCGTGCCCCTCTTCTATAATCGCGGAGCAGATGGACTACCGCGTGGATGGATCAGCAAAATGAAAACGTCGATGCGAGAGATCTGTCCCGTCTTCAACACGAATAGAATGGTCAGGCAATACACGGAAGAGTATTATTTGCCGGCACATACGCGCCAATCGTCGCTGGTCTCCAATCAATTGCAGGGAGCAAGAGCACTGGCCGCGTGGAGAACAAAAGTGCAGGAGCATTGGGCGAAGTTGAAGATTGTAGAGGTGAAAGCAAGTGGTAAGGAAGGAATGAAGGTGGGCGAGTCCTTGGATGTGCATGCGACAGTCGAACTCGGCGTTCTGACACCCGAAGACGTCTCCGTGGAATTGTACCATGGCGCATTGAATTCCAATGGGGAAATTCTAAAGCCGAGAATCATTACGATGAATGCCCTCGCTAAGCCGAAAGGAGGGATTTACGAATTCGTCGGCACGATAAAATCAGATTCAAGCGGGCGCCTCGGCTTCACGGTTCGAATTCTTCCTCATCACCGGGATATCGACAATCCTCGCAAGCAGGGATTAGTGTTGTGGGCGTAGGGGAAGGGTGGCCGGATTAACGACCGAAACCTGAAAAAGAGAATTTTGAACCGCCAAGCCGCGAAGAAAGAGATGGAAGAATTTGTAAAATTGCTCTCATGGACTCTGCGGTGATATTTGGTAGTGACTCAATTTCGATGTATCGGTAGGTCAGACATTCTTGTCTGACCTATTTGAAAGGCACGAATGCCTGTCCCACCAAAGAAGTCTTTCAAACTGAGACCCTACTTGATATTTACTGTCCGTGCATCCAAAATCAAAAAATGATATATTGGTCTAAATAAATCTGCAAATTCAGCTCTTCATCAATGGAAAGGGAAGGATCATGCTCAGCAAGACAATCCAGGATGCCATTAACGATCAGATTAACAAGGAGTTGTACTCCTCGTATTTGTATCTCTCTATGGCGTCCTACTATGCCGAATCGAATCTGTCCGGGTTTGCGGCCTGGATGCGCATCCAGAGCAGCGAGGAATACACCCACGCGATGAAGTTTTATGGCTACGTTATCGAGCGGAACGGGCACGTGGAGCTTGAAGCGATCGAGAAACCGCATTCCAAGTTCAAAACGCCGGTCGACGTTTTCAAACAGGTGGTCGAACATGAGCAAAAAGTCACTGGGATGATCAACAGGATCTATGAACTTGCAGCAAAAGAGAAAGATTATCCAACACAGATAATGCTTGAGTGGTTTATCACAGAGC
>JADGQA010000119.1 GCA_017882185.1 Bacteroidota bacterium | reverse complement strand
AAATTGTATTTGTTCCTCTGAATGGTGTCTTGCGAAGCAAGATTTTGCGCACACAGACGTAAAGCCCCGTATGGGGATGACTCCAAAATGCCAATGAGAAGGAGTGGGATAAGAAAATTATGCCGCATGAAGATATCCTATCTTTCTATTCGCTCTGCACTTCATCTGATCGATCTTTTGATTGCAGCGAGCCTGTTGTGGTGGTATCGCGGAATTCCATTACTTTTTACCAGAAAAGCGTTACGGCAATCTTCCATTTGGTCGGTGGGGTCATGGAATTAACCAAAGCATCCATGCGACACCTTCCACAATTGGACAACGCCGTTGATCTATTTACGCATCAAAATAAATATTCCTGCGAGTACGGCTAGTATTGCCAAAATCGTTCCCAGACCATTGAAGAACAGGGCAGGGACCAGTGCAACCGCGCCTGTAACTATCAGCCAGATGCCGAGAAGCGACATCCCTATGTTGTTGGAGAAGTTCATGAATGGATTCCTTTCCTTGTGTGTTCGTTGTGAATGCGTTGTTTGAATTGCACCGTCTTTTTCATAATCATCATGTTTCTGTTCGGTTACCGATTATAGGTCTGTCTATTGGATAATGGCTTTAGTCAAGAGCAACACTAATATTGATGAGCGGGGTGCTTGACATACTTTGAAATTCTTTAGCCTTTTGTTCGTGAAGATCCACAACCCATGTAGCGACAAAGTAGGCAAGCGCGCCCCCCATGACATTATCAGATGTCCAGTGTTGATCCTGGTACACACGAGACACAGGTGTGATTGCGGCCGGCAAGTACGCCAGTATTTTTAGCCATGTTGGGCCAGCATTTCTTGAAAGGACGGTTGAAATCACAAACGCCGTGGCTGTATGTCCACCGGGAAGCGAATGATACCTGTCAAGGAATGACGAGAAGGGATAATAGCTAAACGCACCTTCGTTCATATATGGTCTTGCTCTACCGAACGCAGTCTTCAGTATCAAGGTAATAGCCCCCGTATAAAGTGAGGCCTGTCCGATCTCATAAGCGATTTTCCTTGATGACGCATTATGGGCGATCAACGAATGTGCGGCGAAGCCTGCAAAGAACACTACCGGGGAATAAAGCTCTCCGTACATTCTGGCTGCCTCAACAGGTACGCTGTAGAAATAACTTCTGTCTTTGAGAACCGCACTGCGGATTGGTTGATCAACTTGCATTGCTAACAATGTTGCGCCGCTGATCAAACCGATTCTGAGCAAGTCACTTCCGTCCCATTTCGTCGGTTGTTTAATGAAATCGCCGGTCTCGTGCCCGAACTGGGGAAAGTCGTATTTGCTTTGTGCGAAGAGAGAGGATTCGCAGATGATCAACACGAGGAATGATAGGACAATTCTATGGTGCATTGTGTTCCTGGGCGTTCTGCGAATAAAGAACGAATGTTTTGAGATTCTTATGGGGTGAAGGGCATAGAGTGATCACCCGGCCTAATTGAGAGTTACACTGATGGTGAGTGGAAAAATCGAAGACACGTGCACTCGCGAATCATTGCGCTCATGAACATCGACAACCCAATTGGCAACGAAGAAGCCGATTGCCCCCCCAAGCAGATCATCGGATGCCCAATGCCAATCTTGATAGACCCGGGAGACTGCAGTCATGACAGCCGGTACGTAGATGAGTACTTTCAACCATGTCGGTTCAACATTTCTTGAAAGAACGGTCGAAATGATAAATGCAGTGGCCGTGTGTCCTCCGGGAAGAGAATGAAAATCGTCGCCCGTAAGTGTGAAGGGGTGATAGGTCGCCCTTCCTAAATTGTCGTGTGGCCGTGCCCTGCCAACGATGGTTTTCATCGTAAGGACAATTGCGCCTCCATAGAGCGAAGCTTGTCCGATTTCATAAGCGATTTTCCTTGACGACACATCATCCGTGATCAAATAGTGTAGGGCGAAGCCGCCAAAGAAAATGAACGGGGAATAAAGTTCTCCGTACATTCTGGCTCCCTCAATCGGAACGCTGTAGAAATAGCGTCTGTTGCTGCTAAGAACTTGTTCGCGGTTCCCGAGATCAAATTGCATTGTCGCAAACGTTGCGCCCGCCATTGCCCCGAGTGTTGCCCAATCGCTGCCGTCCCATTTCGCTGGTCGTATGAGGAAGCCAACAGTCTCGTGCCCGAATTGGGACAAATTGTATTTGTTCCCCTGCGTACTATCCCCCGAAGCGGGATTTTGTGCGAAGAGGCTCACAGCCCCGTACGGTATGGACTGGAACATGACAACAAGCAGAATTGATGTAAGGAATCTATGCCGCATGGGAAAACCCTTTCTTTTTGTTCTGCACTCCTTTAGATCGCTCTCTTGTTGTAACGAGCCTGTCGTTCTGAATTTCCGCAATTCCATTACTCTTTGCAAAAAAGGCCTTATGGTGGTCATCAATTCTCCTATTTAAAAGCTGAAAACAATACTTTATTCTTTTTGTTGCTTAAAAGCTTCGAGGTAGATCTGCAAAAAGACTCTCTGTTCGGTTCGTACCTGATGAAAAGTGCCTAAATCGCGTGTGTATCGATCTTCATAGTACACCAGATGTTCAACCCCAATACTGACATTGTTAAAAATTGTGAGACCAATCCGGGGTTCTATAAGACCGATGTAGTTATCCTCTGCATCGCCGACGTAGGTATGAATCCAGAAATAATAACCGATGAGTGTGAAGTTTATCCACGATCCAAGATTGAGAGTGCTTTCGAGTTTTGCTTCCGCTCCCCCTCCAAAGTTATAATCCCTGACCTGGGACGTGTCGGGTCCATGTCGTGTACTGTTCCCGGCCAACGGTACTACGGCGATGTGGAGGTTGGTGTAAAGGTTGGACTCCGGGCTCACTTTCATCTTGGTGATTATTCCGGGACCGAACCCAAACGTGGCAAGCTCGAACGTCTTGTTATCGAAGTAGTCAAAATGTTGGAATCCCCCGAGCAGCAAATCCGATGTGCCAGCGTGAGAATTCTTGCCAAAGAGGAGTCCGTATCCTGAAATATTGTCCAGGAATTTCCTTCCCGTTACTTTTGACAGATCCAGCCTCACTTTGAAGTAATCGAACGGCTTCCGCGAGCTTACTTCAAAGGGATTCCCATAATCAAGATGAAAGTTAAACATGAAATTGGTCGGTCCCGTTAAGAAACTCGATCCATGATTTACGTCACGGAACCCGACGTGGAACGTGACATTCAGCGGTTGTGTCTGATAGACTTCTTCCGAGGTTACCCTGAACATTTTTCCCTGTGTGAACCTGCTGAACGCTCTCGTGGGAGAAAGAAGGAAAACAGAAAACTCCCGGCCGAATCTCTCAATCCCTGTTGATTCATCGTCGAGTATATTCGAGCCAACTCTATAGAAAATTTCTCCGAGGAATATACCGTCGACCGTCGTATTGATAATATCGTTATAGGCCGGCAGGGTGTTTTCCCCAAAATACTCCCACTCCAAACTGCCCAAAGCTGCAAATGGCGCTGATTCAAAAAAATCATACCCGCTTGAGCGCGCAGCATTATAAAAAGCGCTTCCGGAGTATGGATGCACGACGAAGTTCATACCGAATCTGTCTTCATCCCACTCCCATCCAGTTTGTATGTTATGCTTCCAGGAATTGAATCCTACTCGAGAAAAGGTGTAGTTGAAGAAATATCGATCGATTGCAAACGTGAAAACATTAGCACCGGTAACCTTCAGAGCAACGGTCCACCAGGGATATTTTGTGTTGAATTCCGGTTTGTCATTCCGTAAATCACCGTATTTATTATAAACAGTGTCTAGCGATGAATGTACGTCAGGATTCAAAACGAAGTCGGAGTAACTTTTTGAGTCCAACCTGTAAAGTTGTTGTTGTTCCGAGAATGTCAGACTTGATCGTGATTGCTGATCAAGCTGTGCACGATACTGTGCTTGAAGTAGTGCTGAACACAATAACGAGAGAACCACTATGCATACAATTTTCATCTTGTTACCTCCGTTGTCGTCTGATGGATCATCCGGCCGGCGTTTTCCACGCAAACGCGGGACCTGATTAGAACCATACACAAATGAAGAATGAATCCAAGCCCATATGAATCGCCTAGGAGATACGCTTGAAGAACAACGCCGGTCCCTGGCAAAAATGAGTTTACTTATTGTGCGCGAAGTCCGCAAAATAAAATGTCAGAAAAAGTCTCTGTTGCGTGTACACCTTGTTCGTCGCGGGGAAATTATGTAAATACAGGTTTTCATAATAAATTTGATCTTCAAATCCAATCCCGACCACGCTAAAGAGGTGGAATTCAATTCTCGGTTTAATGATACCCATGTAATTGTTCCCTGTCGGACCGACGTAAGCACTGATCCAATAATAATAGCTCAACAAGGTTGCACTGAAAATATCGCCGACGTTCAATGTGATATCACACTTTGCTTGGGCTCCGCCGCTAAAATTATAATCTCTTCCCTGCGATGTATCCGTTATGACCTGTGTGGAATTTCCCGCAAAAGGTATGACAGCCAAATGAAAATCTACAAACAGATTCGTCCCCTTACCGAGCGGCACCATCGTAATGACAGCGCCCCCGAAGGACATCGTGCACAGTTCGAAAGCTTTATTATTCCAATACTCAAAACCTTGAGTCAGTCCGACGAGCATATTGGCATTCCCCACTTTAGTATTTGTGCCCGTGAGAATACCGTACCCAACGATATTATCGACCCATTTTCTGCCCAATCCGAAATTCATATCAGCCCGAAGTCGAAAGTAGTCGTATGGCTTCCGATGTCTTTCCTCGAACGGTTTTCCATAATCAAAATCAGCGTTCAAACTAAATCCGACTGGTCCTGTGCCAAAGGTTTTTACGTCATTAACAATGATACCGCCGGCCGAGAGGACAACATCAAGCGGTTCTTTTTGATACACCTCTTCCGTATTATGGTTGAACATTTTCCCGTTCATGAATCTGGTGATAGCTCTGCCGGGACTCACAAGAAAGGCCAGGAACTCCCTGCCCACTCTTTCTGATCCTTCAGTTCTCTCATCCAGAATATTCGATGAGATTCTATACAATACCTCGCCGGTGAACATGCCGCCGAGTGTTGTAGCAATCAGATCATTCCTCTCCGGTTGACGCGTGTGCCCGCCATTCTCTCCGAACAGCTTGTACGTATACGCCCCGCCGAATACAAATAGCGACGACTCCCAAAAATTATAACCGGTCGCGCGTGCCGAATTGAAATAACCCGCGCCCGTATACGGGTGCAGGAAGAAGTTATTGTCGAATCTATCGTTGTCCCATTTCCATCCATTACTCCAGGGGAAACCGGATTTTATGAAAGTGCGATCCCAGGAGTTGAATCCAACTACCGCCCAATCATAACCAATAATATAATGATCAACCAAGTTGACGAGCGCATTTTGTACCGAGACCTTCAAGATCGGCTGCCACAATGGAGCCCTTTTGTTATAGATTGGGTCATCATTGAGCAAACCCCGGTACATGTTATAAATGTGCGCAGTCGAGTCCTGGACTAGAATTTTCTTGTAGCTCGAATCTGTGGGGACAACATTCGTCTTTACATTGGTTTCCTCAATATGCTGCTTGGTCGCATCCGGAATCGGAGTGTCTTTCTTAACCTCGTTCGTGTCCTTCAGAGCATTCTTCAGCTTGGCCAGCGTATCCAGTTTGGAGGGAATAGTATCCGTTAGAGAACTGATAATAGAGTTCGGGAATGATGTTTCATTGGGACGGGAAACTAAATCAGAAAAACGATTAATCTCACTCTCTGATGTCTGCCGGCTTGACCAGGTATTTTGATTTAGTGATATCTTCTTTTCGAACGCAGGTTTATTCTGCGCCTGAACTAGTACTGAACACAACAGCGATATGATCAGAATGCTTAGTGTTTTCATTGTGGTTCCAATACGTGGTCCAGACGACGTCGGCGTAATGTCATTTGTCGGTATACGCTCAACCCATGGGATCCAGAATCACTAGAAATTGGCGGCCTCCCGGCGTGTCTTGTCCGACATCTTGACAAGAGGACAACCGAGTTTCCGGTCGTTCTCTTGTCAATTAAAACACGTCGTGATCGCTGTTAATCCTTATCTTTGAAAAGATCCTTCATGGTCTTTCCAACTGCATCCATATCATGATTGAAGTTCGTTTTGAACTCCTGCCATTTACTTTCTCCCTCATCTTTGTAATCTTCCAGTTTTTGCTTGAGGTCTTTATTTTTTTGCTCTAATTCGGCCACTGCTTTGTTGTACTTCGCCTTGGTCTTGCTACCTGCTTTTTTCATCTTTTCTTTGAATGCATCGATCCTGTCTTCGTTGGCCTTGATTTGGGCTTCCGACTCTGTCTTAAATTTCTGCCACTCTGCCTGGTACTGAGCCTTTGCATCCTTCAAATCCTGCTTCGCCTCCCCTACATTCTCCTTGGCCCCTTGGACTTTCTGTTCTGATGATTTTCCACAACCTGCCAAAAATAATCCTGCCATACATCCTATGGCAGCGAAGGTAAGTATTCTGTTCTTCATGGTACTCCTTTGTGATTGGTTAAAAAGTGTATTTATGTTTGTTGTTTCTGCTAATGATTAGCTTTGAATAAATTCTTCATTGTCTTTCCTATTTCACCCATATCTTGCTTGAAGTTCTTCTTGATCTCTTCCCATTTACTTTGTCCCAGATTCTTGTATTCTTTCAATGTCTTCTTTAGGTCGCGATTTTTCTGTCCCAATGCTGCCACTTCATCAGTGTACGTCGCTTTGACCTTGAGACCGGCTTCTTCCATTTTGTCTTTGATTGCATCAACTCTCTTTTCATTAGATTCGATAATGTTTTTCATAGTTCACCTTTTTAATTGGTTAAAAAGTTTACTGATAAGTTGGTTAGACCGGCCCGTGTAAAGATTGTTGTTGCTTTCATTGTTGCGACCCCTGATCCCTTTTATCCTTTTTGTCCTCATTGGACTTGGGTTGCGACTTGTCATTGTTCTTGGATGGAGTTACAGTCTGTGGTTGCTTTTTCTTTTCCTTACTGTTGGATGGTTTACTATCCCGTGGCTGTGGTGACTTATTCTTATTCGGCGGATTTACCATACGCGGTTGCTGTTGCTTTCCTCGGCTGTCGGATGGATTAATGTCCCGGGGCTGTGCCGGTTGAACCCTGTCGGGTGGATTTGCCGTGCGCGGTGGCTGTTGCTTTCCCCTGCTGTCAGATGGCTTAATGTTCTGAGACTGTCCTGGTTGAACCCTGTTGGGTGGATTTGCCGGAGCCGATTGCTGTTGCCGATTTCCCCCATTTCTTTCTGTTGCCGGTTTTACATCATTCAATTTCGTCACTTTGGATGGAGCAGGGTTCTGTCCATTGTCACTCCGTTTTTGCACTTGAGGTCTGTATACCTGCAATTCACCATTGGCCAGATGTTGACCCGGTCGATCGTTTTCCCGAATCGCAACCGGAGTAACCGATGTGTGCGTAACTCTTTGGACGTCTTCTCTATCAGGACCGGTAATGTAGGTGGCGTTGCGCTTGTCATCTTTTCGTGTGTTCACGATCACCGTCGAATTATTGATAATCGTGACGTTTTTGTTTCGATTGACATAATGGCGACTAACGTCGGGCCGTGCAAAATCCCTGTCCCCTACAAATATCCAACGTTCATTTCGTTCTTGGTATTCCCTGCCAAAAGCAACGGTAATACTGATACCTGGTCTTAGCGGTGCCCAACCGTAATATCCGGGAGATCTTCTCCACGATACCCAGGCAGGACCCCATTCATTATCAGGGACCCAAAACCAGCCATAAAAATCGTCGTAATCCCAGCGACCATAGTGAAACGGTGCCCATCCCCAGGGATAATCGGAAACCCACGTCCACCCGTCATCGGTAAATACCCAGTAGCCAGCAGTAGCGTAGGGACTGAATTCGGGATCTACATTGGGTATCCAAACGTATCCGTAGTTTGGATAATCCACCCACATGCCGTAGGGGCTCAAATCATCATAAAACAGTTGGAAGCTCACAGCTGCTTGCTGCGCAGATGCTTCTTGAGGCAGGATCCATGCAACCACATTCAATGCTGCGAGCATAGCAAAGATTTTTAGCGATCTCATTAGTTGCATCCTTTATCGTCCAGTGAACAGATACATAATTCCTTGGTGTACGATCATCTTGATGAATGCTTTCCAGCGAATGTTCTTCTTTATACTACAACCAAGGTGTAAAGCCATGTCAACATATTCTATGATCGATGGACCCGGCATAAGCCCGTACTACCAGTGGTGCGACCGACTACGCCTGATGGCTGAAAACCTATTCTTAGCTCTTCCTTGACGCGCGCGATAGACCTACCAACCCCAGAACGGTCACGACCCCACCGCCCACCAACATCCATATCGACTTATCGGTTGCAGAGCCAGTGAAGAATCGTGAAATGTCGGAGCTGGATGAGTCATACGCAATGATGCCGAAAATTAAGAGAAGAATGCCGCCGGCAAGAAGTGCGAGTGAGACTGCTTTGTTCATAGGTAATCCCTCGTTTTGAGTTTTGATACCCCTACTTCACGGAAGTTCATGAGCCTTGAGAGCGACATTGTGGCGAGAATGACCGTGATCGAGTAGAGAATTCGGCTCCCCAACCGGAGAGTCGTTCGTATTGAACCTGATGTAATATACCGGGCAAGCCTTCAGAAGAAATCGGCTGAAAGGATGAAAAAGTAGTTAATCCTTTCTAAGGAGGAATTCGATGCTTCTCGCGGTGGAATGAGCATCCAGATTACCTTTTCGGTAACCGAACAGGAGAAGAAACGAGAGTCTTAGAGCTCAATCCATTCAATCCTTTGGTTCCGACATTGAGGGGCATCGACCCACCGGCAAGAAATTCGTGCGAGACTGCGTCGTTCTTGGATATTCCGTCCTTCTGATATTCCCTGCCCCGTTCCACGAGGTCGTTACACTGGTTTTCGTCCCTTAATGACGTTGAGCAGGACGACGATGATGGCGATGACCAGAAGAACGTGAATGAGACCGCCCATGGTGTAAGAGGTGAGGAGACCCAGGAGCCACAATACTACGAGAACGACAGCAATCGTGTAGAGCATACAAGTACCCTTTCTCTTTTGGTTTAGTGTTCAACGCGGGGGCGAACCATTACGCGATCCCATTGTTGTTGTGGTGGATGGCATACTAGCTTGCCGCGCCGCCAGCTTGGTTAACCAGATAATTTTCCAGGCCCATTTGTTGGATTTGTGAACGCTGTATTTCTGCCCAATCGACGTGTCCCTCTTCCATCTTCAGAATCTTGGTGAGCAGGTCAATGGTACCTTGGTCGTCAACTGAACGCGCAAGTTTTATTGCTTCATTATACGAGCGCACTGCATCGAGTTCATCGCTGTTGTCGTTCTTGATCATGTCGGATACAGTCTTCCCAATTTTTATCGGGTTGAGTTTGGAAACCGTCGGCGTACCCTCGAAAAATATTATTCGCTCGATAAGCCACTCGGCATGGTGCATTTCATCCATTGCTTGTTTTCTAATATCCACGTGGAGCTTGTTATAACCCCAGTTCTCGCACATTTCAGAATGCACCATATACTGGTTGATGGCGGTAAGTTCATCAGCCAGCAGCTGATCGAGTACCGTGAGTAATTTTTGATTGCCTTTCATACGCGTTCTCCTATTATTGTTTGTCCAGAATCTCCGGAATATTCTTAGTGTTTCTTGTTTTGCTGGTTTCCCTCAGCCGAAATAAGAAAGTGTTCCCGGACGTTTGCCACAATTTGGTGGTCGGTCATTTTATCTTCTGTCTCAACACCGACGATCCGCGCACCGAATGATTCGGCTCGAAGGCGTTTTTCGAATTCACCCTTTGCTTCACCCGGTCCAAGGATGAGAATAGAATCAGCATCATGAAGAAATGATATGACTTTGGCATAGTACTCATTGAGATGGTTGGTAAACCGGTGGTCTTGTTGATCCTCCGCGTCTCCTCCTGAATGACGGACATGCTTTTCCATATCGGATACGATCGAATGGATTTCCTCCACACCATCGTTAACGCAAACAACGACCGCTTTCCTATGGTCGATCCACACGCCTACGTCTCTCTTCATAGATGTCTCCGGCTTTCACACTGTATGTCTTACGGTTATTCTGATTCATGGGCTGCGTGAATAGACTCATCTGAACTTCCATTGATCCTTCTTTGACAAGATCAATAAGATTAAGCCTGAAGGATATTCCTGGCTTTCTCTTTCTGAGTTTCAGCAACCAGCAATTGAACACCTTCCGCACTCTGTAGTGATGGAAACATTCCGCCTCCATCGTCTTTGATGATGAATGCTGGAATGCCTGACGATTCGAGATGTCCTTTTGCGATTTCAGCATCTATCTCATTTTTATATTTGCCAACGACTACTTTGTTTTCTTCCACGAACTCACCTCATTGTTATCATAATGTCCACGTTCGCATTCACTGCCGTTCTCATTCACATTATGTATCTGTCTTGGACGTGGTTCTTCACAAACCCTTATCGAGACTGAAATTCCGCCAA
>JADGQA010000017.1 GCA_017882185.1 Bacteroidota bacterium | reverse complement strand
ATTTGCGCGACTGTGATTTTTTGGTTATCATATCCACGCAGTTTTCGGGATATTGCCGGATTCCGCGAGCTTGACAGGCTGAAGTTTTCGCAGGGATCCACAATTTTGCCTCATCGAAATCATGACAGTACTGGGTATCGAGACATCGTGCGACGAGACTTCCGCAGCAGTAGTGCGGCATGGGAAACTCCTTTCCAACGTAACCACTGTTCAGTTGATCCACTCAAAATATGGCGGTGTCGTGCCGGAACTCGCTTCCCGCGCACACCAGCAATTGATCGTGCCGATAGTGGACGAGTCGCTCTTAAAGGCAAATGTAAAGAAAGAAGAACTCAAAGCAATTTCGGCGGTCTACGGTCCTGGTCTCATCGGTTCGATATTGGTGGGACTCAGTTTCGGAAAAGCGATGGCACTCGGATTAGGGGTTCCGTTCGTCGGCGTAAACCATATGGAAGGACATATTTTCTCGAATCTCATAGAAGACCCAAAACCCGCATTTCCTTTTATGAATCTCACAGCCTCCGGTGGCCATACCCAGCTGGTCTTGGTGAAGGAGCCTTTTGATTATGTGATTCTCGGTGAGACCATCGACGATGCAGCTGGTGAAGCCTTTGACAAAGTGGCAAAGATGCTTGACATAGGCTACCCCGGCGGTCCACTCATCGACAAGTATGCAGTCGTGGGTAATCCAAGGGCAGTTGATTTCCCGCGCTCGTATCTCGATGAAGGATCGTTCGATTTCAGCTTTTCGGGTCTCAAGACGTCTGTGCTCTACTATCTGAAGCGATCGGGATTCCAAAAGCGAACTGCAGAGTTCGACGGCAATTTCATAGCCGATGTCTGCGCAAGTTTTCAAGCTTCGGTCGTGGAAGTGCTCGTTCGCAAGTTAATTTTGGCAGCCGAGAAATTTTCGGTCAGAAACATTGCGATAGCGGGTGGAGTCTCAGCAAACACCGAACTGCGGCGGCAGGCAGCGGAGGCCGCAGTGAGAAACGGTTTGAAATTATTCATTCCAAAGTTCGAGTACTGCACTGATAACGGTGCCATGATCGCTATGGTCGGGTACCATCGCATGCTTGAAGGAAATCATTCCGACCTTGAACTCACCGCCGAGCCGGGACTTTCCCTTTCTCGCTCATCACGAAACTAGACGATTCAGGATTATCTGCGACTTGATAACGTGAAGAAATTAACGGATCAGCAAGTGCGTCGGTGGATTGTTCCTCCGGTAGGTCTATTCCTCGTCCTATTGTTCATAGCCTACTACGTGTTCTGGATGCCGATCAGCCTGCCGGAACCCGGAGGCAGGGTGGTTGCCATTCCACGCGGCGATTCGTTCAGGGCGGTCACCGATACGCTGGAAAGAAACGGTGTGATTCGGAGCAAGTTTGCTTTTCAGATTGCAGGCAGAATTCTGGGCTATACAAAGTCAATCAAGGTAGGCAAATACCTTTTCCACTCTGGGCTCTCCAATTCCGATATACTCAAAGATATCAACGAAGGAAAATCGCGGGTAATCATATCTGTGACAATCCCGGAAGGATGGCGCATGGACATGATCGCGAAGAGATTTTCGAAAGATCTTGGTGTCGATGCGGGGAAGATTCTTGCGATTTGCAGGGATTCTGCCTACATAACGAGCAAAGGATTCCATGCAGCATCGCTGGAAGGATATCTGATGCCCGATACATACAATTTCTATTGGCAGACTGACGAACCGGAAATCGTGGACCGCATGGTGAATGGGTTTAAGAATTTTCTGGTCGATAGCCTGAAAGGACGAATTCGAGCGTCGACCATGACACTCAATGAAGTTGTGACCCTTGCATCCATCGTCGAAGGCGAGTCCGGTATTGACGCCGAGCTTCCGACAATCGCGGGAGTCTATCTCAATCGTCTCCGGAGAAATATGAGGCTGGAGGCAGATCCAACAATCCAGTACCTGCTTCCGAGTGGGCCACGCAGACTTCGGTACGCAGACCTGCGCATTCATTCCCCATACAACACATACCTCTACTACGGATTGCCGCCTGGGCCGGTTAACAATCCGGGCAGACAATCCATACTGAGCGTGTTGTATCCCGAAAAAAACCAGTACCTTTATTTTGTAGCGACGGGAGTCGGTGGTCATCATTTTTCGAAATCGTACTCTGAACACGAAAAGGCAATAAGGATATATCGAAAGGTGAGGAAAGAAATGAAGAAGTATCATAATCAAGACGGCTGAGGATCATCGATGAGTGCCTTCCGAGTACCGCCCCACATTTCCTCCATCGTTGTTTCTGCTGCGCTCACGATGTCTTGTGCAAATCAGCTCCCGCCGGAGGGGGGACCGATTGATACATCTCCGCCAACGATCGTCTCAGCCTATCCATCCTCGTACACCCTTCATTTCAACGACAAACGCCTCGATCTCGAATTCGACAAGTACGTTGATCACAGGTCGGTCGAAGAATCGATCTTCATCTCGCCCTATGTTGGCGAGCTTGAGTTTGACTGGAGCGGGAAAGAAGTCGAGGTGACCTTCGCAGGAACATTGCGCAAGAACACAACATATGTCGTAAACATCGGGACAGACGTCAAAGATTTGCGAAGTCCGCCGAACCGAATGGCGCAAGCTTACACTATTGCATTTTCGACTGGGGCGGATATCGACCGGGGAGGTATTCGAGGAAGAGTGTTCCCGATGAAATCCTCCGATCCTTCCGAGGGTGTCATGATCTTTGCGTACCAGCTCGCCGGCATCGATCCGGATACGCTCAATCCGCGCACACTGAAACCGGATTACATCACGCAGACGGGCACGAACGGCTCTTTCTACCTACAGCATCTCGCATTTGGGACATACAGAATTTTTGCTGTCAAGGATGAGTATCGCAATCTGCTTTATGATCCCCAGGTTGATCAATTTGGAATTCCTGCTCGCGATATTCTCCTTGCTGTCACAGATACCCTACAAGACAATGTTCTTATGCGCTTGGCAAAGGAGGATACCACGGCGCCCCGCTTGGTAAAAGTAGATACCCGCGATATGCACCATGTTTCCATCGAGCTTTCCGAGCCCATTGATACATCTTCAGGGATCCCGCTTGCCTTGTCGGTTGTTGACACGCTCTCCAAGGATTCACTGAAGGTATTCTCAATCCTTCTCAACCAACCTTCTTTGTCGAGTTTTACTGTGGTGACAGACAAACAGGATTCGGCCAGAGGCTACCTCTTGAGGATCGACAGTGCACGCGATATCGCCAGGAACCCAATAGACCAAAGAGCGAATTCATTGGTCTTCACGGGCTCAACGTTTGCGGACACATTGGTTCCGAAAGTGTCGTCGACGAGTATTCAGGATAGTTCGATCGGAGTGGTTCTCAATCCGATCATCCAAATCCAGTTCTCCGATGCCGTTCAGCGCAAGTCGTTGTCCAGTGCAATTGCTCTCCGGGATACTTCAGGAAAAGAAGTTTTGTCTTCGATCGATTGGCTTAGTGATGCTGTATGCAGGCTTCGGCTTCAGAGCGAGCTGGCGAGCAAGACATGGTATAGACTTTCAGTCCTGACCGAAAATGGCCGGGATTGGTCCGGAAGAAAATTCCGGGATTCGCTGAAGCTGGTTCGCTTCGAGACTCTCGACGCTGAAGTATTGAGTTCGATTGAGGGGACTGTAGTCGATTCGAATATGGCTGAGAGCAGGGCGACGATTGTGGTGACCGCTTACGGTGTCGATCCGAAGAACCAGAAAACGTACACGACCGTTGCGAATCAGAACGGGAATTTCTTGATTGGAGAGATTGAGGAAGGTCGCTACGTCGTGCAAGCGTTCAGAGACCGCAACCGCAATGGCACGTACGATGCCGGGTCTCCGCATCCATTCGTCGGTTCCGAACGATTCAATTATGCATCCGACACTCTGAAAGCGCGCGCGCGCTGGCCTCTTGAAGGTGTGAGGATCGATTTGAGGTAAATTGACTTTCCTGCCAATTTTCGCTACAATAATCAAACTTTCTGTTGTCGAGGAACACAACTTGAGCGAGGGATGTTAAGAAATTACTTGCCCATCATCATGATGATGGCCGTTGCCGCTCTTTTTGGAGTCGTTATGGGCAAAATCAATGAGTTCATTGGTCCAAAACGCCCATCCGAGGAAAAACAATCGACATATGAGAGCGGCATGGAGCCCATCCGGACGGCACGGGAGCGCTTTTCCGTCAAGTTCTACATGGTTGCAATGCTCTTCATCGTGTTCGATATTGAAGTCGTGTTTCTGTATCCGTGGGCGGTCTCGTACAAGCATCTTGGGGTCGCAGGGTTTGCAACGATGTTCGTGTTTATCGCAATTCTCTTGATTGGATATTTCTATGTGTGGAAGAAAGGGGCGTTAGAGTGGGACTAGAAAGAGCTTTGGGCGATAGTTTTCTCACTACCAAGGTTGAAGATGCAATCAACTGGTGTCGTAAAAACTCCCTTTGGCCCATGCCAATGGGAATCTCCTGCTGTGCTATTGAAATGATGGCTTTTGCAGGGCCTCGCTTTGATGCTTCAAGGTTCGGCTCGGAAGTTCTGCGATTCTCTCCGCGTCAATCAGATGTGATGCTTGTCGCCGGCACAACAACCTATAAGATGGCCAAGGTTGTCCGTAAAATTTACGACCAAATGCCTGAGCCGAAATGGGTTATCGCCATGGGTGCCTGTACGTCGTCGGGCGGGATGTATAGAACCTACTCGGTCGTACAGGGGATTGACCTATTCTTACCGGTTGATGTATACGTTGCCGGGTGCCCTCCCAGGCCGGACAATCTGTTGAATGCACTGATGGTGTTGCAGCAGAAAGTCCAGAAAGGTGAATGCCGGGGCAACGCACCTTCCTATATTGGAGATTTCCACTCTACCCAGCCCGTGATTGCAACAACGTAAGTATGGATAATCAGACTGTTCTTGTGCGGCTTAAGACTCGTTTCGGCGGCGCAATTCTGGAATCACGGGAATTTCGGGGAGAACTGACCGTGGTGGTCCCCAAAGAACGAATTGTTGAAGTGTGCTCCGACCTGAAGAATGATCCTGATTTGTCGTACGACTTTCTCTCTGATCTCTGCGGAATCGATATGTTCACTCCGGAAAAGAGATTTGGAGTGATTTACAATTTGCTTTCTCTTAAGAACAGACACAGGCTGCGTATCAAGACTTTTACCGAGCAAGAAAATCCAAGAATTCAGACGGTCTCTGGAATTTGGGGAACGGCAAACGCGCATGAACGGGAAACATACGACATGTTTGGGATCGTGTTTGAGGGACATCCCGATCTGAGAAGGATGTACATGCCCGATGAGTTTGAGTACTATCCGTTAAGAAAAGACTTCCCTCTGATGGGTATCCCCGGATCCCTGCCGCTGCCGAAGAAATAACCTGTGTCTATGGAAACAAAAGTCGAAGAAGTAGCCCCCCGCTCACGCATTCTTCAAGCCCTCGAAGATCAGGATACCAGCGCTTCGTTCCTGGATCCCCTTGAGTCTGAAATGATACTCAATATGGGTCCACAACATCCCGCGACGCACGGCGTTCTGCGGTTGCTTGTCAAACTGGATGGCGAGACTGTTGTCGGATGCCTTCCGGAGTTGGGTTATCTTCATCGGGGCTATGAAAAGCTGGCGGAGAATTGTACCTATCACGAGTTCATACCGCACACTGACCGGTTGGACTACATTTCGCCGCTTTCGAACAACACTGCTTATTCGCTTGCAGTTGAAAAACTTCTCGGCATCGAGGCCCCTGCCCGCGCTCAATTCATCCGCACCATCATATCAGAACTGGCTCGCATTTCGTCTCACTTGCTTTTTCTGGGTTCGCTGTCAATGGATGTCGGTGCTCTGACCGTTTGGATGTGGTCGTTCCGTGAACGGGAGAAACTCTACGATATTTTCGAAAATCTGGTGGGGGCTCGATTTACAACCAGCTACACACGGATTGGAGGCCTTGCGCAGGATTTGACTCCCGAGGTCGCCGCGATGATTCGGGAATACATTACTGCGTTTCCCGGGAATCTGGAAGAGTGCGAAAAACTGCTCAATCGGAACCGAATATTCATTGGTCGGTGCGACGGTGTTGGAATTATCACGCGCGAGCAGGCGATTGATCTCGGCGTAACCGGGCCAACGCTCCGGGCGAGCGGCGTCAATCACGATTTGCGAAGGACTCTTCCGTATCTCATCTATGATCAGTTCGATTTCGACATTCCGATGTTCGAAGGAGGGGATTCGCTTGCACGCTACTACCAGCGTATGGCTGAGATGAAGGAAAGTGTCAAGATTGTTCGGCAAGCGCTGGAGAAGATACCTAATGGACCGATACACGCCTTCAAGCCGCATAATGTTCTTCCGCGCAAGAAAGAAGTCTACACCAGGATGGAAGAACTTATTCACGATTTCATGTTAATCAATTTCGGCGTTGATCCGCCAGATGGTGAAATCTATTTCTCCATTGAAGCGCCTAAAGGTGAACTTGGATTTTATATCATGAGTAAAAAGGGAGATGGGCATCCTTGGAGATTCAAGATACGCTCCCCGTCGTTCGTGAATATACACGCACTTCCCACGATGCTCAAAGGTGCGATGATATCCGATGTTGTCGCGATCATAGGAAGTCTTGATCCGGTCATGGGAGAGGCAGACAAGTAACGCAAGTGAAAAGCTGATTATCAATTTGAAAGTCATCGAATCATCCAATGTTTACCGAAGAAAACCTCAAAAAAGTCGAAGAACTGAAGAAGCGATATCCGACGACCCAGGCACTCACTCTTCCGGTCCTATGGCTCGCTCAGGAACAATTTGGCTACGTTTCGGAAGAAACGATGAAATATGTTGCCAACCTCCTTCATGTTCCGTTTGGCCATATTCTTGGCGTGGTTTCATTCTATACGATGTTTCACAGGGAACCATGCGGTAGACATCATCTCGAAGTCTGCACGAATGTATCCTGCATGTTGCGGGGTTCAGACCAAATAGTAAACCATCTGGAAAAGAAGCTGGGTATCAAGATGGGAGAGACTACCAAAGACAAACGGTGGACACTCTCCGAAGTTGAATGCATGGGATCATGCGGGAGTGCTCCGATGTTCGCTGTCGGTGAGGAGTACTACGAAAATCTGTCGATTGACAAAGTAGACCAGATCCTCACGGAATTGAAATGACAGCTGAGCCTACAGAAGAGCGCGTGACGCATTGGGACAGGATCATCCTTCCCGATATTCGAAACTTTCACACGATCGACGTTTATCTGGCGAACGGTGGCTACAAGGCGCTGAAGAAGGCGCTTGAGATGAAACCCGAAGATGTCACGGATCAGGTCAAAAAATCGAATCTGCGAGGTCGAGGAGGAGCTTGTTTTCCGACCGGTCTCAAGTGGACGTTCATGCCCAAACAGACCACCAAGCCGAAGTATCTTTGTGTGAATGGTGATGAGTCAGAACCCGGTACGTTCAAGGACAGGGAAATCTTCGAGCGGAACCCCCACCTGTTGATCGAGGGAATCGTTATCGCTTGCTACGCGATGGGCATCACTACCGCGTATCTCTACATCCGCGGAGAGTATGGAAAGTGGGTTCGGATGGTCGAGAAGGCTCTAATGGATGCATACACCAATGGATTCGTCGGACAAAATATTTGCGGATCGGGGTTCTCGACGAACATTTATGTTCACAAGGGTGCGGGAGCATACATTTGTGGTGAAGAGTCTGCACTGATGAACTCGCTCGAAGGGCAACGCGGCTACCCTCGCGTGAAACCCCCGTTCCCCGCACAGAATGGCGTCTGGGGTTGTCCGACGACGATCAACAATGTTGAGACACTCGCGAATGTGCCGGTGATTATTGATAAGGGATGGGAGTGGTATTCGAAGGTTGGTGCGGCTAAGCATCCGGGCCCGATTCTCGTGGGCGTGAGTGGACACGTGAATAGACCCGGTGTGTACGAAATGCCGACCGGGGAACCGCTTCTGGAGATCATATACAGGTATGCTGGTGGCATCCCCGGTGACAAAGCGATTAAGGCAGTGATTCCCGGCGGATCATCGACAATGATCTTGCGCGGTGACCAGCTCGAAGGCATTCGGATGGACGCCGAATCGCTGAAAGCAGCAGGTTCCTCTGTAGGGACTGCAGGCATGATCGTGATGGACGAAGATACTGACCTTATAAAGGTCATTACGCGGATTTCCAAGTTCTACTATCACGAATCATGCGGCCAGTGTACACCGTGCCGTGAGGGGACGGGATGGTTGTGGAAGATCTTGAAACGATTTGAAACAGGCCAGGCCAGGAAGACGGACGTGGACTTACTGATGGAAATTGCAAATAATATAGAGGGAAATACCATCTGCGCACTCGGGGATGCAGCTGCATGGCCGGTCCAATCGATGATTCGCAGGTTCAGAGATGAATTTGAAAAAAGAGTTGTGGCGGAGGTGGAAACAGCCGTCGCCTAGAACGTCTCCCATATGGCCGGAAATCGACCAAACTCGTATGAAGTCTATCTTCCATACGAGTTTTTCTTTTTTGGAAGGAACAAGGAGGCATGGCAGGACGTCCAATATTTCTGAGGGGATAGAGGTCAGCAATTCAAGCTATTTCTTGCTAATATCTCGGAAGGTTTGCGTGGAATCTGGGTACATTTTCGGGTTGAATGAAGAGAAGAACATCAGTTGGTTCCTCGGATTGATGAACTCATACCTTAGATCCACGCGATCAGGCGCGCCGCACCCAATTGACCAACCATTGAGACGTATGCAGAATTCGCTGAAATCGTCCCCGCTATCGTATGCGGGGAAGAGTGATGAAGTGCTTATTACACTTTTCCAGCACGGCGAAAAGGGAGTCTACAAAATTCTTGTGGAACGATACCAGGAGCGCGTTCGAAATCTTATTTACTCGATCTTCCACGATTCCGAGATAGTTGACGACCTGGCTCAGGAAGTATTTATCAAGGCATATGAAGCACTGCCAACCTTCAGGCTCGACTCATCGTTCTACACTTGGATTTACAGGATCACGGTGAACAAAAGCCGTGACGAAATGCGGAGAAGAAAAGTACGAAGGTTCCTTTCATTTCAAACCTTGACCGATGAGGCAAACAAAGAATTCACTGCAAAATTGTCCGTTCCGCCTGAAGACCGCGATGCAAAGGAGATTGTTGCTCTGGGGTTGCAGGCTCTCCCCGAAAAATTCCGATCTGCGATCATCCTCAAGGATATCGACGGATTGTCGTATGAAGAGATCGCTGATGTATTACAGTGTGAGTTGGGGACCGTGAAATCGAGACTATCCCGTGCTCGTGCGATGCTGCGGAAGGTCCTCCAACCTCTTCTGGAGGAGAAATAAGATGAGTCAATTGTCACAAAATCGTATCAACACGTTGCTCAACGAATACCTTGACGGTATTCTGAATGATGCAGACCGTAAGGTTGTCGAAGAGCTCATTGCAAACGACGGGATGGTAAAGCTGGAACTTGATCGCTTGAAGAGAATGAGGGAGCTGCTTTCCGGACAGAAACGAATTGAGCCCAGCATCGCGTTCTGGACTCGGTTGTCGGCAACGCTTTCGGAAGAAAAAGAAGGGGATAACCTCCTGCCATTCCCTCGAAAGCATTTTCCCACGGCGGCTCTCGCCAGCATTGTTGGGATCCTTTTGATTGGAACAGTCATTTTCCAAAATCGCATGTCACTGCTCCATTTTGTGACGCAGAAGTCGCAAATGGTGCAGACGGTCTACGAAGAAGGAATCATGAAGGGTTCCATTCTTCCGTTGCTTTCTCATATCGATAACAACCAGGTCCTCCAATTTTCTCTTCTGGGAGTGCTTCCGCTCGATGCGAAGGCGGAAACTGCACTGAAGGTAGACCAAAATGCGTCGAATGGGTACCAAATCAAGCTCGGCAGAACGGCCCCGACGAAGTCGAAACCTATCACCGTAAAAGATTTCTACGCCGAGATTCAGGCTACGGAACAACAAAAAGACGTGATCGATTCATTGTTTGAACTTGCGCGTTTGAAAATAGAAAGCTCTGTCCTCGTGAGTGAAAATCACGCAGTGGCGTTTGATCCTGCGCTTGCCCAACTGAACAAAGTCATGGTTTCCAATATTGCCGCCTGCCTTGAGCCATTCCAGCGTGTTCGGTTTGGCCGTTACCTTGAGAGGAAAGATGCACCGTACACATTTGTATCGAAAAAATTCGTTCCGGCGATTCCGGAAAGCATCTATGTCGAGATGAGTCGAGTTCCCACCAGTCGCAGGTTTGTAGTGGTCACAGCAGACACTCTCACCTACACGCACCTCAACGCAGAAGTTCTTCGTCAGGTACAGCAAAGTGTAGATGTATCGCGGCATGGGGAAGGAATTGCACAGAGAAATCTGGAAATAACGGAAAAATTGCTCCGGCGCTATGCTGAGAGGGAGCCTCGGGCAGAACATCCGTTGCAGACGGTGCCTCCGTCATTTGAGATCTGGAAAGACGCGAACACTGTCGGCATACAATTTCAACGTGATATCAACGAACCCCGGTGGGAAATACGACAACCCGTTGTCGTTCCATTGCAGCGTCGGATGCGGACGTATCCAATGCCGTCGCCCACGGAAAGGCTCGAATTCGGATTCTATGGCGACTCCGTGACAGCGGGTGAAGTCATGATTGACAGTGCGATGGGTCGGTTCTTCAACCGGGATAATGCAGCCGCATACAATCTGAGAATGATGGACTCGATTTTCACATCTCTCAATTCCCGATTCCAACTGCATCCGGGAGCGTTCCCGCTGGATAGCGTCCTCCGTACTCTTGAAGAAACACGTCGAAGAGCATTTGAGGAAGGAAAACAGCGTCAGCAGTTGATCCAAAGAGAAATACGCCAAAGGAAGAAAGATCCCTCCTCGAATGACAGGTAATGTCAGCCAATTGGTTGAGAACCCTTCTAGCCGGCAATCGCTCACTGGAAGGGTTTTTTGTGTAGTGTGCGCGTAACGTCTGGCTAGAAAACCTTTGACTTTCTGGGCAAATCCGTTTATATTTAAAACCTTGAGAGTTGAAATCAGCGAAATAATTCTAAATTTGTGGGAGATTTTGCGTGGAAACCGCACCAAAGACACATTTTTTTAAGCCTGAGGAAGTCGAGCATAAGTGGTTTGTCGTGGATGCCAAGGGCAAGAATCTGGGAAGGCTGGCATCGCGCGTTGCCCATATCCTGCGTGGTAAACATAAACCCGCATTTACGCCAAACTTCGATTTGGGTGATCATGTCATTGTTGTCAATGCAGACAAAGTGACCCTGGCCGGCAAGCGGAATGAACTCAAACAGTACTACCACAACACGTTATATCCTGGTGGAGCAAGGTTTGAGTCATTCAAAGACACAATCAGCACGAAGCCCGAGTGGGTGTTTGAACGTGCTGTAAAAGGGATGTTGCCGCACAATCGGCTCGGACGCAAGATGATCCAGAAGCTCAAGGTCTATCGCGGGGAATCTCACCCGCACGCAGCGCAAGAACCAACATCGTTAACATTCGAGGATTGAAGGAGAAACAACTAGATGCCGACATCGATGGCTGTTGGTCGCCGAAAAGATGCTGTTGCCCGTGTTAAACTGACGGAAGGTTCCGGCAAAATCACGGTGAACAAGAAAGAGTTCGAAAAATATTTTCCCCAAGAAACTCATCGGGGGGAAATTATGCGTCCCTTCACAGTGACAGATACGATCGGACGATATGATACCACGGTGAATGTTCGAGGAGGTGGGATGACGGGCCAGGCAGGAGCTGTCAAACTTGGTATTGCCCGATCCCTGGTCGCGCTCGATGAAGATATGCGCACCTCATTGCGAGGAGCAGGTTTGCTGACGCGCGATCCCCGGATGGTGGAACGAAAAAAATACGGTCAGAAAAAAGCGCGAAAACGATTCCAGTTCTCCAAGCGCTAACAGGTTTCGATTCACAGTCCGCCTGCTTTTGGCGGACGTTTTCTATCAATCATATTCTCTGATTCAACCGGCAGTGTTCCGTACCAAGGCTCACGGTAGGGGATTCCGGGAGAAGACGACGAGAATAATCGATCAACTAACATAAAGGACCTACAATGCCCCGCGTCGAGCTCGATGCACTTCTCCAGGCAGGTGCCCATTTTGGACACCTGACCCGTCGCTGGAATCCCAAGATGAAGCCCTACATTTTCATGGAGCGCAACGGGATTCACATCATCGATTTGAAAAAAAGCCAAGAAATGTTGGAAACAGCCTGCAATGCAGTTTCCAATATTGTGGCAGAGGATAAGAAAATACTCTTTGTCGGGACAAAGCCACAGGCTAAGGATGTGGTCGCTGAAGAGGCAAAGCGCTGCAACGCATTTTATTGCACAGAGCGCTGGCTTGGTGGCATGCTGACGAATTTTTCAACGATTCGAAAAAGCGTGAAGCGTCTGACGAACATCGAAAAGATGGAAACCGATGGAACGTTTGAAAGCATTACGAAAAAGGAAAGGCTCTTTCTCAGTCGTGAGCGCGAGAAACTCCAGGATGTCCTTTCGGGTATTGTTGAGATGTCCCGACTCCCCGGAGCTCTTTTTGTGGTCGACGTCAAAAAGGAAGCCATATCCGTAAGCGAAGCCAAGCGGCTGGGAATTCCGGTCGTGGCAATTGTCGACACAAATTGTGATCCAGATGGTATTGACTTTCCAATCCCTGCAAACGATGATGCTCTCAAGTCGGTGCAACTGGTCACAAAGGCAGTGGCAGATGCTGTCATTGAAGGTACACAGCGCGCGGCAGCTCACAGAGCCGCACAGGCGGAGGCCGCGAGCCAGACGTCGGAGAGCGCACAACATAACGAAAAGGCGGAAGCATAGCATAGGAAAGGAACGAGAAGCTTAGTATGGCAGTCATTACGACGGAAATGGTAAAACAGCTGCGCGAGAAAACAGGCGCAGGCATGATGGATTGCAAGCGGGCACTGGAAGAAACTGGTGGCAACGCCGATCAGGCAGTTGAGTATTTGAGGAAAAAGGGCGCAGCAACAGCCGCGAAGCGAGCTGACAAAGAGACGAATCAGGGAGTTGTGGAGGCCTACATCCATGCAGGAGGGCGCATCGGTTCGATGGTTGAGCTCAATTGCGAAACTGATTTCGTGGCGAAGACTCTGGAATTCAAGCAGCTTGCCCATGATATCGCGATGCAGATTGCGGCTATGTCGCCGCACTACATATCCCGTGAGCAAATAAGCAAAGAGACGGTCGAGAAAGAGCTGGAAATCTATAAGTCACAGGCCTCCAACGAAGGGAAACCGGCGAATATTGCGGACAAAATCGCCTTGGGGCGACTTGACAAGTTCTACCAGGAAGTGGTTCTCATGGAACAGAGCTTCATCAAAGATTCCGGCAAGACCATCAAAGATCTAATCGATGAGCAGACCGCCAAAGTTGGGGAAAAAATATCCATTCGGCGCTTTCACCGATACCATCTTGGTGAAAACTAGCTCCGGAATCATTGAACCTGGGAATTGATCTGGGTTGTTCAAAAGAGTGGCAGACGACTATGGCACAACTCAAGTATAAACGGGTGCTTCTGAAGCTGAGCGGTGAAGCATTGATGGGCGGGCAAGATTACGGTATTGATAATGCGGTCCTCAGTCGATATGCCGAGGAAATTAAGAAAGCGCAGGAGCTTGGAGTTGAGATCGGAATCGTCATTGGCGGTGGAAATATTTACCGTGGGGTTGAGAATTCGACGGACGGCATCGACAAGGTGACTGGTGATCACATGGGAATGCTGGCAACTGTCATTAACGCCTTGGCACTCCAAAGTGCGTTGGAACATCGTGGATTGCTCACGCGCTGTCTCACCGCGATCAATATGGAACGGATCGCCGAGCCGTATATCCGACGGCGGGCAATACGACACCTGGAAAAAGGACGGGTTGTAATTTTTGCGGCCGGTACTGGTAACCCCTATTTTACAACGGATACTGCTGCTGTTCTGCGCGCGATCGAAATCCAGGCAGATGCGATTCTCAAGGGTACCAGAGTCGACGGTGTCTTTGACAGTGATCCGGAAAAAAACGCAACCGCAAAGTACTTCCCTGAGATTTCGTACTCAGATGTTTTGAAGCACAATCTACAGGTTATGGATCTAACGGCTATCACGCTATCAAAGGAAAACAAGCTTCCCATCATCGTTTTCAATATGAACAAACCAGGAAATCTTGGGAAGCTCGTCAAAGGTGAAAATGTGGGATCCAGAGTATCAGATATTACAGTAACCATGTGATAGGTTCAGGGCTCGCAAGTTCCCATCTCCAACATTCTGAAGGAACCAACTATGCCATCAAAAGAGATTCTGAAGAACGCAGAAGATCGGATGAAGAAGGCGGTTGAAGTGGTTCGAGAGGAATTGATCAAGATTCGGACAGGCAAGGCAACGACAGCATTGCTCGACAGCGTAAGAGTGGACTACTACGGCTCCATGGTGCCGCTCAATCAGGTCGCCAACATCAGTACTCCCGACGTTCACACGATTACAGTGCAACCATGGGAGAAAAACATGGCTGCGGCCATTGACAAAGCAATCTTGAGCGCAAATCTCGGATTGAACCCGATCAACGACGGGAGTCTTGTCCGGGTGCCCATCCCTCCCTTGAACGAAGAGCGCCGAAAAGAGCTGGTGAAGTTGGTGAAGAAATTCGGCGAAGACGGCAAAATTGCAGTTCGAAACGTTCGGCGTGATGCCATTGAGCACCTGAAAAAAGAAGAAAAAGACAAACACATGCCGGAAGATGAACGGAAACGAAGCGAACAGGAAGCTCAGAAGTTTACAGACAAGTACATCAAGGACATTGATAACTTGCTGGCAATGAAGGAAAAGGAAATTATGGAAGTGTGATCGGTTTTCGACGATAAACGATGCGAAGGTTCAGCTTTCGCATGGTGCTCAAGTCCCCGGCGTATTCAATCTCCGGGGATTTTTGTTTCTGAAGCCTTCCGAAGGACCTTCTAGTTCAGCTTTAAGCCTTCGGCAGACCTGTTGTGCCTAGTGTGCCTCCAGCCAATTCTTTCCAACGCCAATCTCCACTTCGACCGGTACAGAGAGCTTCAAAGCGTCCCTCATTTGTTTTTCGACAAGGGCTTTCATGTTGTCTTCTTCCGTTTTCTTGACCTCGAATACAAGTTCGTCGTGTACCTGAAGAATCATCAGGCTTGCCAGTCGTTTTTTCCGAATCGTATCATCGATATTCACCATTGCCAATTTGATCATGTCTGCAGCCGTACCTTGAATGGGCATGTTGATGGCTTGCCGTTCTGCATTCGACCGTATATTCTGATTGGCGCTTCTCAAGTCGGGCAAGTATCGCCGACGGCCTAACAAAGTGCTGACATAGCCGTCTGTTCTAGCCTTTGAAATCGTATCGTTGATGTATTGTTTCACTTTTGGAAATCGCTCGAAATAACGCGCGATAATGTCTTTTGCCTCCGACTGAGTGATTTCGAGCCGGGAGGAAAGCCCGAACGGACCTATTCCATACATGATCCCAAAATTCACTTCCTTCGCTTTCCGCCTCATATCTCTTGTGACCTCTTTGGGAGAAACGCCAAACACCTTGGCTGCTGTTGTCGTGTGAACATCTTCCTTTTTGCGAAACGCCTCGGCCAAACCTTCATCTCCTGAAATATGCGCCATGACACGCAATTCTATCTGCGAATAGTCCGCCGACATGATCAGATTTCCCTTCTTGCCTGCAACAAAAGCTTTTCGGATTGATCGTCCAATTTCCGTCCGAATTGGAATATTCTGAAGGTTGGGGTCGCTACTCGAGAGTCGACCTGTTGCGGCAATAGTCTGGTTGAAGGACGTGTGGACTCTCCCGGTGTCCGGATTCACGAGTTCTGGGAGTGCATCGACGTATGTGGATTTGAGTTTTGACAGCTGTCGGTATTCGAGCAGTTTGTCGATGATCGGATGCTGGTGTTGGAGCGCTTCCAGGACTGCCACATCGGTGGAGAAGCCGGTTTTGGTTTTTCGCACCGTAGGGAGCATCAGCTTGTTGAAAAGAATATCGCCAAGTTGTTGCGTGGAATTTATATTGAACGGTCCGCCTGCAATCCGATGAATATCCTTGGTTAGACCTGTAAGCTGAACATCGAGTTCTTTGGACATTCCCTGCAAGAAATCGACGTCAATCGCGACGCCTGCCTGTTCCATCCTTGTGAGTACTGCGACGAGTGGGAATTCAATTTCTTCGCACAACTGATACATTCCAAACTCTTCGAGTTTCGGCCTCATTGTTTCGAAGAGACGGTAGGTTATATCGGCGTCTTCACACGAGTAGTCAGAAAGGGACTTAAGGTCCACCTCCCGGATATTCTTTTGTTCCTTCCCGGTTCCAGTCAAGTCGGCATAAGAAACCGTTTTGTATTTCAGGTACTCTTTCGCTGCATCGTCCATGTTGTGCCTGGCATCAGCACGTAAGATATAGCTTGCCACCATCGTATCAGCGATCGGACCCCGGACTTCAATTCCATATCGCGAGAGCACGAGAATGTCATACTTGATGTTGTGCCCTATTTTATGCGATTTCTGGCTTTCAAAAATTGGTTGAAGGAGTAAACAAGCTCTTTTCGCCGTGAGTTCACTCGACGGACCTTCGGATTTCCTGTGGCCAAACAGATCCCCCGAGGCGGTAGTTTGTTCAGGGACGATGGATAGGTAATACGCCTCTCTCGGCTTCATCGAGAATGATATCCCCACCAATTCAGCGTGCAAAGCGTCCGTGGAAGTCGTTTCGGTGTCAAACACAAACTCTTTTGCCTTCGCAAGTTTGGATTGAAGATTGTGGAGGTCTTTCTCCGTTGTGATGAGTCTGTATGTATGCTGATCCGTAGTTATGTCGGTAAGACTCTCTTCAGGAGCTGCGAATTCCGCGACAGGTTCTTCCGCTTGGGGTTTTGGCTCTCCGGTCTGTTCGCGAAGCCTGTTCAAAAGAGATTTGAAATCGAGTGACTCGAAGAGTTGTGCAAGTTTCTCTGTGTCCTGCTTGCCTGCACGCAAGGAGTGAAAATCAATCTCTACGGGAGCTTTTGTATCAATGGTCACGAGTCTCTTGGAAAGGAATGCAAGCTCCTTGTTCGTCTCGAGCTTGGCCTTCAAACCCTTTTGTGGAATCTTGTCGATGTTTTTATAGACTTCCTCGATGCTCCCGTACTGTTGAATCAATGGAATTGCGGTCTTTTCTCCCACGCCCGGCACTCCAGGAACATTGTCCGAAGTATCTCCGATCAGGCCGAGCACATCGATTACTTTGTCGGGCGAGACGCCGAATTTGTCTTTCACTTCTTTGAAACTGATAATCTCCGCGTCTGTTCCTTGCTTTCCCGGTTTGTAGATCTTGACTTTGTCGGTCACGAGCTGCATGAAATCTTTATCCGCCGTCACGAGAAACGTGAGCACATTTTCTTTTTCGGCGCGTCGGGCCAACGTACCCATGATGTCGTCTGCCTCGTAACCATCGAGTTCTATCGAAGGAATGTTGTACGCGCGCACGACGTCTTTGAGAATGCCAATTTGAGAGGACAGGTCCTCTGGCATTTTCTGGCGCGTCGCTTTGTATTCAGGGTACGCTTTGTGCCGAAAGGTCGGCTTTGAAGTATCAAAAACGACTGCGATGTGATCAGGGTATTCTTGCGAGAGAATTCGATTCAGGAAGGTGACAAAACCGTAGACAGCGCCAGTATTCTCACCTTTCGAGTTCGTAAGAGGTCGCTGAATGAAGGCATAATAGGCCCTGTATGCAAGAGCCATCCCGTCGAGCAGAAAGAGCCGTTCGGTTTTTGGCATAGTCGGAGTACCGATTGACGTGTTACAGAAATCGCTGTCTTCTCCCGAAACATAGTGAGATTTGTTTTCAAATCAATGCCTGGAGCGAGAGAACCCATCAGGTGAGTGAGGGTCAATCTAAGCGGCCTTGTTTTTCTCCGTTCACCGAGCCCAAACGACATTCGCCGATTCGGTGTTCACTCAGAAACTCCTTGTGCATAACATTCAAGTGCGCAGCTTTTGAAGGAAGCAATAATGTCAGCAATTCGAAAGAAGTCGGTCAGCCTAGTTTGCCCACACTGCTCAAGAAAGATCAAGTGGACGTGGGTCATTCGCTACGAATCGCTAAGCTTCGTCCGACTGGTTTATCTTTGCGGTAATTGCGAACAAGTGATAAAGACTGAAAGCGAAAAGAATAAATTCCCATCTGCATTTTCCTCTTCCTCAATGCTCACACAGATCGTGTAGAAACTTAGTCAGTCGTATCACCCCGGGGCAGATTTACCCGAGGCATCGTCATTTCCTTCTTCATGTAGCATCACCTGTCGGATCCTCAACTGTTTTGCCTCTGCCACGGTTTTTTTCATTTCTTGTGATCACGCTATCCCGTAGGGCCGCATGATCCAAAACGTTGGCTTTGGCTCCCGATCTTGGGTTTCAGTCTAGTTCGTTGTATATTGGAAGCCAATTTCGATGAACGTCTACGTCGTCATACTGATCCAGACAATTCTTGGTGGGGCCACCCATATCGTCGCAAAATCGGTCACCAATGACGTCGACGCTGTTACGTTGACATTTCTCAGATCGATTGTCTCGATCATCGGGCTGGCCGCACTTTTCTGGATGCGCGGGGCAAAACTGAACGTATCCCCCACGGACAGAAAACGGTTGATCCTCCTAGGAATTCTTGGAACGGGCAATCAGCTCCTCTATATGTACGGAATCCATTTCACGACCGCTGCAAACGGTGCTCTTCTTTACGGTACTACTCCAGTCATTGTCCTCGTCTTTTCCCGGATACTGTTGGGTGAGAAAATAACAGCCACAAAGTCGGCAGGAATATTCATGGCATTCTTCGGAGTGTCGATAGTGATCTTTGAACGGGGTATTAGCCTTTCTTCCTCCCACACCTTTGGAAACATCATTGTTCTCATTGCAGTGATTGCGTGGGGGCTGTTTACAATATTTGGAAAATCGATTGTGATCAAATACGGAGCTCTTCAGACCACTTCGATTGCTGCATTTCTTGGAGGCGCAATGTTATTCCCGTTCGGCGTTTTCAGCGCTTCACGGTTTGAGTTTTCTGTTCTGAATTCGATGGATTGGCTTGGGATCCTTTATCTTGGAATTGGTACTTCCGTTATCAGCTACTTGCTTTGGTACTATGCACTCCGTCGCATCGAGGCGAGCAAATTGGCTGTGTTCTCAAATGGACAACCGATTGTGGCCGCGCTCTTGTCAGTCATATTTCTCAATTACACCCTCACGAGCGCATTCCTGATCGGTGGGACGATCACGGTGGCCGGAGTGGTCCTGACACAACGAAGCTGAGCTTGCGTAGCCTCAATGAATGCAATAATCTATCTGCAGGGATGAAGCTGGCGGGGGATCAGAAAGTTGTATAAAGGCTGACAATAATGAGCCAAGATATTGCTAGACTCAAGGGACTTCAATTAGCTGAGTGATGGACTGGGCCCTGCCTCGTTGAATTCCAAGCACTCGTTGTTTATATTGACTGTGAAATTCATTGATGGAGAGCTGGCAGAACGGTCCCGTTCCGAACGGTGTTCGGAACGAGGATTCTTGTCACGCTAAGGGCATGACGGAACTAATGCACTCGCCGGCGACTTAAGGAACAGTTTCGAGAAGAATCGGTGTCTGGAACAGTTGGAGAGCTGGCAGAACGGCTATTGCACTGGTCTTGAAAACCAGCGGGCGCAAGCCCTTGGGGGTTCGAATCCCTCGCTCTCCGCAGACTGAGACCTCCATAGAAGTCCGATAGACTGAAGAACGAAAAGATGCAACAAAAAGGCCCAATCGATCTTCATCGACTGGGCCTTTTCCTGGTTGGGACGCCTACGATCTAACCAGCTTTTGTTTCCATCTCTACGAGGTCACCCGATTCCCGCTTGCTTTGCCAGATTGACCAGGCAATTGCTGCCGCGCAAACAATCGCAACGATGACACCAACAACCCTCGCTCCTGTCACAAGTTCTTCAGGAACTCGAGGTGCAGTCACATTGTAGCGAAGCACGAGACCCAGGGCGAGCAGGCTTACCATGTTCATCACTTTGATGAGCGGGTTGATCGCCGGTCCTGCGGTATCCTTGAGCGGATCACCAACCGTATCTCCCGTGATAGCGGCTTTGTGAGCCTCTGATCCCTTTCCGCCATAAAGCCCGTCTTCAATCATCTTCTTTGCATTATCCCAGGCTCCTCCAGCGTTCGCCATAAATACAGCAAGCAGTTGACCGACGAGTATCATCCCTGCAAGGAATCCACCCAATGCGTACGGGCCGAGGAGGAATCCTACAAGAAGAGGGGTCATGATCGCGAGGAATCCTGGGCCGATCAGTTCTTTCTGTGCCGTCTGTGTGCAGATGTTCACCACGCGACCGTAATCAGGCTTCTTGGTACCCTTCCATATTTCGGGATCGCGGAACTGAACGCGGCACTCTATCACAATGTAGTAGGCAGCTCGGCCGACAGCACGGATAAGCATGCTGCTGAAGAGAAAAGGAACTGCTCCGCCGATCAAGAATCCAATGAATACTGTCGGATTTGCGACCGTGAGTTTTCCAGCCTCTTCAAAGTACTGAGCTGTCGTCATAAGGTTGATCTTGTCCTCGCTTCCAACTGCAATAACGGCGATGAAACTCGCAAAGAGCGATACTGCTGCAATCACAGCAGAGCCAATGGCGATCCCTTTCGTTTCGGCCTTCGTGGTATTGCCCACAGCATCGAGGTCGGCGAGGATTTGTCGGGCACGCTTATAGCTGCCCGGCTGGGCTCTTTCCATCTCTTCACGATCATATCCCATTTCACCGATACCGTTTGCATTATCTGCGACAGGCCCGAAGACATCCATCGAGATCGTGTTGCCGGTAAGTGTTAACATACCGATACCAGTCATAGCGACCCCGAAGGCGATGAAGAGGGGAGGTGTTCCAGCGTATGTCAGCACCGACAGGAAGATGGCAATTGCGATGATAATAATGTTTGCGACAGTGCTTTCATAACCGACGGCAAATCCTTGAATGATATTTGTTGCGTGTCCGGTCTGACATGCCTTCGCCAGGCTCTTTACCGGTTGATGACTGGTGTGAGTGTAGTAGCTTGTTACTTTGTTCAGCGCGATTGCAAGAAAGATCCCTATCAAGCAAGTGATGGCTGGGCGCAAGTCCAGGTCAGGGATGCCAAAGTTCGCGATGAAGGGAAGCCCTCCAACGGGGAATCCTGCCCTTGCCATTGGGTTGGCGGCGAGATATGCGGGATCAAAGTAAAGATACCCGAATCCGAGAAGTGTGAAACCGATGATGCTGATAATCGAGCCTATCCAAAAGCCCCGGTGGACGCTCTTCAAAGCAGTGTCTGAAGTGTCGTTTGCACCGGCCTTAACAGTATAGGTGCTGATGATCGATCCCAGAACCCCGATGCCGCGCACGAGGAGCGGGAAGATGACTCCCTTGTGTCCGAAGCTCGCCATGCCGAGGATCATCGCGGCAACGATAGTGACTTCATAAGATTCGAAAATATCGGCGGCCATACCGGCACAGTCTCCAACATTGTCGCCAACATTATCTGCAATGGTCGCAGCGTTGCGCGGATCGTCTTCCGGAATGTCTTTCTCGATCTTTCCGACGAGGTCAGCACCGACGTCGGCAGCTTTGGTGTAGATACCACCGCCAACGCGCATAAACAAGGCGATCAACGTTCCACCGAAACCGAACCCAAGCAAAGCCTCGTACGCTTTATCGCCAAAAAGCATGAAAATGATGGTTCCTCCGAGCAGTCCGAGTCCGTCCGTGAGCATTCCGGTAATTGTACCAGTACGATAGCCAAGCTGAAGGGCTTCACCATAACTTCGCTTCGCCGCAGTGGCGACACGCAAGTTACCTTGAGTAGCCAATCGCATTCCCACGAAACCGACCGTGAAACTAAACAACGAACCTATAAGGAATGCACCGGCGCGGCCCCAACGGAATGCATCGGCTGCGCCCGAAAACGTGAAGAAGAGGAGAATCGTGATGACAATGATCAATGGACCGATGCGTTTGAACTGTGCGCCGAGGTACGCATTTGCTCCTTCACGAACTGCCGCCGCAATCTCCTGCATCTTCTTCGTGCCCTGGTCTGCCTTGCGCACCTGTTTCACGAGCATGAGTGCATAAAGCAATCCGCCGATCGCTATGCAGAGAACGGAGACAAGTCCGATGATTTCGATGGGCTTGTAATTTGGGTCAGAGAAGAGCGAGAAGGGCACAAAGTGCCTCTCTTCGGTTTGTGACACCGCCTGGGTTTCCTGGGTTCGACTGATACCCGGTTGCCAGAAATAGGCCGCGGCGAAGAGCACCATCATAACGATGAAAAAGTTGCGCCGCACCGTGCTCGAGCGGTAAAAGAGATCTCTCAATTTTTTCATTGGGTATTCCGTGTTAAAGGTGAAAAGGAACTTGAATTGTGGTGGTGACAGGAGTAAAACAGAAATTCGTTGCCTAAGCAAAAAACTTAGGGCGGCAACAGATGCTCACGGGGTTGCTTCATACAATCGTCTCCTGGGTTTGATTTGATCGAAAAAATCACCTAATAATGTGCTCAAGTTCTCAAAAAATCAAGGTATTTCTTAGCTAATTCTTCTGCCCTCGTTCCATTCCTCTCAGCGCAGAATTGATACCTCGAAAACGCTGTGAAATATGAATTTGATCTTCTACTTGGTAGATGGCTGAACTGTAAAAACAAGGGCAAATTTGGAAGGCCTCCGACGATCCTTTGGTGATTAGCTGGCAGACCTTGGACTTGGCCGGATAATGTTTCCACATATCCAAGCATCAAAAAGTCCGATAGCCATGCTAGGCCACACAACGTCTTAGAAGGTCAACAAACCTGACTGACAGAGTTGTCCCGGGCAATCTGCAGTTTGCAATCTGAATTGAAATTCATGATCGATTGACCCAGCGTACAACTGACGACATTCCCAGTCGCCGGCGATGGTGAGGAACAAGGATTGCGCGACATTGAAAATGGCATGAGTTGTGGCGTCTTCGGATCCATTCACAATTGGCGCAACTCTGAGTCTCGTTGAACATTGTTGTGAGGAAAAACAGATCAAGACGAGTTGAATGTGCAAAACGGTCCGAAATCAGACGGCGTGCTTTCTTTCAACAGCTCGATCCGTAGAGATTATCAACACTGACTGTTGAATTCTCAGTCGCGCTTTCAATTTACGTATTCATAAGGACTTGGGTTCATTACTTTCGATCTCCCCCTACATGATGTAAATATTTGCAACATTCTCATCGTTGTGAAATTCGTCATTCATTTACCGCCGCTGTAACTGACTATCCCAATGCAAGTTGTCCTTCCCAAGAGTGACATTTGAAAACTCCTGCTGGCATAGAATTCCCATAACCTATTGAAGATTTTCTTGGAGTTAGAGGAGGTTCGCTCACATGACATTCATTCTCGTCATCCTGACAGTTGCAATAATTATTTGCATAGAATTGCTCTTGAAGTCTCAAGAGAGACGTGCGAATACATACTCGGAACTGGTCACTGAGCATCCGACTTCCTTTGAAGTTTTCGACCGCTATTTTCATCCCGGCCATACTTGGGCACTAATCTCTGGTCCACGAAACATCATTGTGGGGATTGATGATTTCTCCTCACGAATGGTGGGCGCCGTTGCCAAGATTGATCTTCCGGGCGTGGGACAGTTGATTCACCAAGGAGAACCACTCACGCTGCTGCGTAACGGCACTCGAGTTCTTGCCCAAGTCTCCCCAATTTCTGGGAAAGTCGTTGAAGTAAACAAGAGGCTTAGGCGACACCCGGAATTGCTCAATGAATCGCCCTTGGAGCGAGGGTGGATAGCCAAAATTGTACCGACAAACCTTGAAATAGATTTGCGAAATCTTTTGAAGGGATTTGCCGCGGATGGATGGCGGGATGCGGTTCATGCGCAACTGATTCAGCTTTTCTCACCGAGAATTGGAATTGTGCTACAAGACGGCGGCCAGCCAATTCAAAACCTCGGAGACTACTTCAGTGACGATGAATGGAATCGTCTTGTCCAGCAGTTCTTCCCGACAGTCCTACCAAACCAAAAACAGAGCAAACTAATAAACTAAGGAGCGACGACAATGACTGTTCTTTTTGTCATCACAACGATCTTGGTATTCCTTGCTATCGATGCCTTCGTGCGAAGGTCAAGGGAAAAAAAGGGATCTCTTGCGGTTCCAATCGTGCAGCGCTATCAGGCACACACAACACCAGTCCGAATTCCTGAGGGTATTTTCTTTGCCCGATCACACACTTGGTTGAACATGTTCCCATCCGGAAAGGTTCATGTGGGGATTGATGACTTTGTCACAAGGCTTCTCGAAAGGCCGCAAATTACGTTGCTCAGTAAAATGGGGGACCATGTTGCCAAAGGGGATCCATTACTTCTCCTCAAGGAAGATGGACGTGAGTTGACGGTCCACGCTCCGATGGACGGTGAGATCTTAGCGGTGAATGAGGATTTGCCTTTGAAACCGGAACTCATGAAAAACCTCCTCTTCACTGACGGCTGGGCATATTCAATGAAGCCAGAGCGTCCCTCCGAATTGAAGGACATGTTACTGGGTGAAGAGACACGGATGTGGATCGCCGAAGAGTTTCGTCGGTTGCGAGATGTTTTCGCCGGTATGAGCCAACATGGAGAGCTTGTTCCTGCATTGCTTCAGGACGGGGGACCTCCAGTCGCTGGTGCGATGAAACAGATGCCGGTATCAGTATGGAACCGGTTTGAACGAGAATTCCTTGTCGTTCGCTAAGACCTGGAGAACATCATGATCAAGAAGAAAGCAATGCTGATCGATATCACGCTCTGTGTCGGCTGTAACAGCTGTCAAGAGGCCTGCAAGAAGACGAATGGTCTCCCAGAGGGTGAAGAAAAAAAACTTTCTGACACTGCATACACCGCTCTCGAAGAACACGAAGGAGTGTTTGTTCGAAGAATGTGCCAACATTGCGAATCCCCGACGTGCGTTTCTGTGTGTCCTGTTGGAGCTCTTGAGAAAACTGCTGAAGGGCCGGTCATTTATGATGAAGCAAAGTGCATTGGATGCCGCTATTGCATGCAAGCATGTCCGTTCCAGGTGCCAAGATATCAGTGGGGAAGCACCTACCCTCGCATCGAGAAGTGCGTTTTCTGCCACGAACGGATTGCGCAAGGTTTGCCGACTGCCTGTTCGGAAGCTTGTCCAACGGGTGCAACCAAATTTGGTGACCGAGACGATTTAATTGTTGAGGCGTTCAGTCGTATTCACTCGGAACCGACGAAGTACATCGACAAAGTCTACGGTCAATATGAAGTCGGTGGAACGTCGATCCTCTACATTTCGAGTGTTCCGTTCGAACAACTGGGTTTCAAGACTCAACTCGGAACAACACCGCTCCCGACGCATACATGGAACGCGCTATCGAAAGTCCCAGGCGTGGTTTCGGTGGGCGGAGTTTTACTCGCAGGCATCTGGTGGATCACAAACCGCCGGATTGAAGTCCAACGATACGAGCAGGAGTTGAAAAGAATGGAAGAACGATCAAATGGTTCCAATAATCATCTCAATTAACCCGAATCGGTGAAGTCTATGAGAAAGTATTTGTCGAAACTAACTTTTTGGAAAGTCACGGCAGCGATCATTCTACTTGCAGGCGCGTGTTCCGCTGGCGTGCGCATTTTTGGCGGACTGGGTGCCGCGACCAATCTCTCGGATGAATTTCCCTGGGGCTTGTGGATCGGGTTCGACATCCTTTGCGGAGTCGGATTGGCCGCCGGGGGCTTTACGCTCGCAGCGATTGTTTACATCTTCAATGTCAAGAGGTTCGAACCGATCATTCGGCCGACAATTCTCACAGCGTTTCTTGGATATGTACTTGTGATCCTTGGTCTGATGTTCGACTTGGGCCGACCGAATCAAATCTGGCATGCAATCATCATGTGGAATCCGCATTCCGTGATGTTTGAGGTTGCGTGGTGTGTAATGCTGTATACCACTGTGCTCTCACTGGAATTCTTGCCTGTGGTCCTCGAAAAGTTCAAGCTGACGAAGGCAATCAAACTGTTGAAGAAGATATCAATCCCATTGATAATTCTTGGAGTCCTGCTTTCGACTCTTCACCAGTCGTCCCTAGGATCACTCTATCTCATCGTTCCTGAGAAACTCTATGGCCTGTGGTACACTCCATACCTCCCCGTCTTCTTCTATGTTTCTGCAATTGCAGCAGGGTGTGGCATGATCATATTCGAATCTTTTCTCAGCAGCAGGGCATTCAATCGAGGGCTCGAAATGGGCCTTTTATCAGAGATTGGCCGAGTCGCTGTTGTGATGCTGTCTGTCTATCTCACCATGAAAATCGTCGACCTTGCGGACCGAAATGCATTCTCACTGCTCTTTGTGCCACGCATGGAGACATACCTGTACTGGCTCGAGATAACAGTGGGTGTGCTAGGGCCGCTCGTGCTGCTCTCGCAAGCCAAAGTACGGGAACGTCAGAACGGGCTGTTTGCCAGCGCTGTCCTGATTATCCTCGGATTCGTCCTC
>JADGQA010000118.1 GCA_017882185.1 Bacteroidota bacterium | reverse complement strand
GGGGCACGAATGAAGTCAAATTTACGGTTTCTTGTCATCATTGTTGCGTTTTTTTGTTCGAAATTCAATATTAGAGAGAATCGACGCCGAACGTGTTTATAAATGCACGATTAAGAGAACTGGGATCTTCACAGTTGTCGCGTAATTCTTTGTGAACCGGGATTAGTTGTCCGTCCTTAAATACATGACCTGCTTAACTACACGAGCGCTCCTGAGAAGGAAACGAGTACTTGACCAAATGACGGTCGGTTGACTTCTGCGTAGCCGGGGAACCGGCGTCGGCTGGTTCCCTCCTGAGCAGAGACAACCCCGGCACAATTCCCCATCACTCTGGACCGGTCTGTTCATCATTTGTGTTCTCTCATCCCTCTTGCTTTTTCGTTCACACGGGCATTTACGTCTTGCACGCGAACAGCCCTAGGAAGCGCCTTACCTGCCCTCTTTCCCCTTGATCTTGCATCTCGTCTGCCATCATATTACATTTTTGTCGTTGGACTATCTCACTGATCTGCACTCCCAGCAAATTTGTGCCTTTGTCAACAGGAGACCCGATGCATTCTCTCATCTGTAGGACTACCCTTTCCATTCTATGCGCCTGGACGATTGTGCGCGGCCAGGTGTCCACCGATTCCCTGAAAATCAAAGCAGAAAAACTGTCGAAGGAATTCATTATCGTCGATACTCACATCGACGTACCGGAACATTTGCGTGATCACTGGCAGGATATCTCGCACCGAACACCGGACGGTGAGTTCGACTACCCGCGTGCCGTCGAAGGCGGACTGAACGCACCGTTTATGTCTATTTACATCCCCGCTGAAGAAGAGAAGCAAGGGACGGCGAAAAAGACGGCGGAAATGCTGATCAATATGGTAGGAAAATTCGTGAAGGATTGGCCCGATAAGTTCGCAATTGCGACATCACCGGCTGATGTTGCGAGAGAGTTCAAGGAAGGAACAATCAGTCTTTGTCTGGGCCTTGAAAATGGTGCTCCTATCAAGAATGTGCGCGACGTCAGGCATTTCTACAAGCGTGGCATCCGGTATGTGACGCTTACCCACGCACTCGACAATCACATCTCCGATTCTTCCTACGACACGACCCATACCTGGCACGGACTCAGCCCGTTCGGCAAGAAACTTGTGCTTGACCTCAATCGCACCGGAATCATGGTGGACGTGTCGCATATCTCCGATGATGCCTTCTATCAGGTCATCGCGATTTCCAAAGCGCCCATCATCGCGTCGCATTCTTCCTGCCGATTTTTCACACCCGGCTTCGAACGAAATATGTCCGACGATATGATTAGACTACTGGCAAAGAACGGGGGCGTTATCCAGATCAGTTTCGGGTCTGATTTCCTCAGCCAGACGTACCGCGAGAGCCAGGCCGCAATGCGAAAGAATATTACAGACTACTTGAGCAGCCACAACCTGGTTTCACGCACCCCCGAGGCCCGCACATTTGCCAAACAGTATCGAAAGGAACACCCCATCCCGCATGCAGATGTCAAAGACGTCGTCGCCCACATCGACCACGTGGTGAAACTCGTCGGAATCGATCACGTGGGCCTCGGATCTGACTTCGACGGCGTCGGCGATTCTCTTCCCGTCGGATTGGAAGATGTATCGAAGTACCCAAATCTGATTTATGAACTGCTGAGGGCGAGCTATTCAGACGAAGATATCAAGAAAATTTGCGGCGAGAATTTGTTGAGGGTTTGGTCGCAGGTAGAGGGGATCGCAAAGGTACTACGAGCGAAGAAATAGAGGTTCATGACCCTTATCGATAGGGTGCCGGCTCTTCTGTCGTTGCCGCGCTCTTGACTTTTTGACGCGGCTTCTCTAAGTTTCTGCTCGTCCACAGTAACACACCTAAAGGAGGATAGCATGAATAAACATTTGGTGTTATTAACAGTTGTCTTTCTCTTCCTCGCCCCGGCTTTGATCCCAGCGCAGGAAAAGGAATCCAAAGGACTCAAAGTGACCGAAGCGAAACTCGGCAAAGATGTCCAGAACAAACGTATTGTCGATACGACGACGACATTTACCGTCAACGAGAAGGCCTACCTTTGGATGAGAATCTCCGGCGGACCCGCCGATTCGATTACTGTGACGTGGAAATCGGGCGACCAGTCGTATCCGTCGAAACTCAATGTGGGCGCGAATTCCTGGAGAACCTGGTCCTTTAAGACGCTCTACACGGCAGGCGATTGGACCGTGAGCGTGACTGATGCGGCCGGAAAGACCTTGAAAGAAATGAGCTTTAAGGTTGTTGAAGCGCCGAAACCCAAGCAGTAACCTGCATCACCAACAGGAAACAAGAAAGCCCGGTTTCAACGCAGATCGAAGGGATCTGCCGAAACCGGGCTTTATTCTGACCACAAAATAAAATCTTCCTAATTCTTGCTTGTCACTCGCTACTTCCTGCCTTTTTCTTCCTGCTTATCTTTTCCTGCTCCAACACTCTCCCGCTCCAGCATATCCACAAATCTGGCAAAGAGATAATCGCTATCGTGGGGGCCCGGTGAAGCCTCGGGATGGTATTGGACGCAAAAGATCGGTAGCTCCCGATGGCGGAAACCCTCGTTCGTTCCGTCATTGAGGTTAACGTGGGTAATTTCAATCTTTGTTGGATCCAATGAGCTCGGATCGACTGCAAATCCGTGATTCTGGGAGGTGATTTCGATTTCGTTGTTCAGCAAATTCTTGACGGGGTGATTGGCCCCGCGGTGCCCGAATTTGAGTTTAAACGTCTTCCCTCCCAAGGCCAAGGCCAGCAGTTGGTGGCCGAGGCATATTCCGAAGATGGGTTTTTTCCCAATCAGTTGCTTGATATTCTGAATGGCATACCGGACGGCGGCTGGGTCACCTGGACCGTTCGAAAGGAATATCCCGTCTGGATTCATTTGGAGGATTTGTTCCGCCGAATAGGTTGAGGGCACAACAGTCAGTTTACACCCATAGGCGGTAAGCCGCCGAAGAATGTTGCGCTTCACTCCGAAGTCATAAACAACGATGTTCCATCGCTTTCCGTTGACACGTGTTTTCACCGAGGGGGGCAGGGCGAACGGAGTCCGATCCAATTCGTCCCACGTATAAGGTGCGGTTGTGGTAACGGTCGTTGCGAGATCAAGGCCGGCCATTGCTGGCGATTTCTTTGCCTTTGCGACCAGGTTTTCATCGTCCAGATCAACGCTGGAAATCACTCCCCTCATCGCGCCGGTTGTCCGAATGATCTTGGTAAGCATTCGCGTGTCTATCCCCTGAATACCCATAATCTTGTGCTGTGCAAGCCAATCGCCGAGACTGCCGGTAGCACGGAAGTTGCTGTAGAAATCGAAGTACTCCTTAACGACGAATCCGGCAACTTGCGGTCGGACGGACTCAAGGTCTTCTGCATTGACTCCGTAATTGCCGATCAGGGGGTAGGTCATCGTAACAATTTGACCGGCGTAGGATGGGTCTGTGAGGATTTCCTGGTAGCCCGTCATGCTCGTATTGAAAACAACTTCGCCTGTTACTTCCGTTTCTGCACCAAATGCTTCTCCGGTGAACACTGTACCGTCTTCCAGGGCGAGTTTTGCTTTCATGGGCGAATGAAGATAACAAGAATTATGAGGCGATGCAAAGACTGGTCTGCAAAAAGTCGTCTCCTCGGAACGCGACTTGGAAACTCATTTTCTTCACGGATCGTTCTCTTAACTGGGATGGCTGTCCACGGAGCGTCGGAGACATTGTGAGTGCACGAATATCCTGCGGCTCCTCATCCTCCCGCCGACGAAGTTTGGTCCGAGAAACGATTGTCGCATCCGGTTGTGAAAGACAGAACACAGGCGAAAGAGTGTGTCAGCATTGATGAATAGCCGATTTCTTGACAAACGCACCATTAATGCGTATTTTTAATTGATTTATTGGGATTTTCTTGAAGATTTCCTCAACAACCATGACTGAAAATTTGAACGACCGTGAACAGAGTGTCCTCCGACACGTGGTTCACAACTATATCCTTACGGCAATTCCAGTTGGGTCAAGGTACATCTCGAAACACTTCGAATCCCTCCTGAGCCCAGCCACAATTCGCAACGTGATGTCCGACCTCGAGGAATCCGGTTTCCTTTCGCACCCGCACACATCCGCCGGTCGGGTCCCGACAGATTTAGGGTATCGGTACTATGTCGACTTTTTGATGGAACTGGAGAAAATTTCCGATGAGGAAAAGCTGGTCATCCGGGAGCATTTGGACAAGGCAATTGATGCCGAGGAACTGCTCAGGGATACTTCCAAATTGCTCGGCAAGATCTCGAATCAGCTCAGCATTGTCACCTCTCATCATCTCGGCACCGGAATCTTCCAGAAACTGGAATTGATGCAGGTCTCGAGCTCGAAGCTGCTGGTGCTCATTTCGATCCAATCAGGAATCATACGCACTATTATGCTGGAAGTGGGAATGGAGCTGAAGAGGGACGTTCTCGATCAGGTCAGCAGGATCTTGAACGAACGACTGTCCGGGCTCACACTCCGAGAGATCCGCGACACCTTTGTCGACCGGCTGTCCGACTACAAGGACGAGCGGACAGGTCTGATTCGACTTTTCGTCGATTCTGTTGACCAGCTCTTTGATGACTCGAAGGAGCGCGAAAAGGTCCACATTGCCGGCACTGGAAATCTCATTGAATACCCTGAGTTCGGCGACCCGAAGAATTTCCGAAGCGTCATCGAAATGATCGAAAACGAGGACATCATCGTCCATTTATTGGAGAAACACGATATTCCCAACAAGGATTTTGTGATTACGATTGGCACCGAAAACGAAGAAACAAAGGCACAGGATTACAGTCTTGTGACGGCGACCTACAATGTCAATGGCGTGTCGGGAAGGGTGGGAATAATGGGATCGACGAGGATGAACTATTCAAAACTGATACCCCTCGTCGACCACGTTGCCAAAACCATTGCAGAACTTCTTGCGACTTGACAGGATTGAGGATGAGAAAGGATATGGCAGAAGAGAAAGAGAAAAAGGACGAAAACCCAACGGCACAGCCTGCGGAGGCGCAATCGCAAAACGAGGCGACCCCAGAAGGAAAAGATTTGGCTGCGAAGCTCGCTGAAGCAGAGAAGCAAGCGGATACGTACAAGGATATGTTGTACCGGAAAGCCGCCGAATTCGAAAACTTCAAAAAGCGGGCTGAAAACGAAATTGGATCTGTTGTGAAATATGCCAATGAAAGCCTCATCGGAGACTTGCTCCCCGTGCTCGATGACTTTGAGCGTTCCCTGAAGGCGGCGAAAACGAGCAAAGAATTCGATTCGCTCTATCGGGGGATTGAATTGATCTATCAAAAACTTGTGAAGAACCTGGAAAAACGCGGAGTCAAGTCCTTCGATACAGTGGGGAAGGAATTCAACGTGGATTTTCACGATGCTCTCCTGCAGATTCCCAAGGAAAATGTGGCACCTCACACCGTGCTTGAAGAAATCGATAAAGGATATACCCTGCACGACAAAGTTATTCGACACGCGAAAGTGATTGTATCAACATCCCCCGCCGATGGCGCCCCGGCCACGGACGCAGATCAGTCTGTGTCCGAAAACCAACCCCAATCCGGATTGAGCTGAGACGCACCCATGGCCAAACGAGACTATTACGAGGTACTTGGCGTTTCCCGATCGGCAAACGCGGATGAGATCAAGAAAGCGTACCGGCAAATGGCATTGAAGTACCATCCAGACCGGAACCCGGGCAACAAAGAAGCCGAGGAACAATTCAAGGAAGCTGCCGAAGCGTACGAGGTGCTGAGCGATTCGGAGAAACGACAGCGATACGACCAGTTCGGTCACGATGGATTGCGGGGGACCGGCCAGCAGGGGTTCACCGACATTAACGATATCTTCTCTCATTTTGGAGATATTTTTGGCGGCGGTATTTTCGACGACGTCTTCGGATCGGGCCAACGCACCCGCCGACGCGGTCCGCGGCAGGAAGGCACTCCCGGATCAGACCTCCGCATCAAGCTCACGCTCACGCTGGAAGAAATTGCGACCGGCGTTGAGAAGAAACTAAAAGTGCGAAAACAGAAACGCTGCGACGTTTGCAGCGGGACCGGGACTCGTGCAGGGTCAACCAAGACAACCTGCCCGCAGTGCAACGGAGCCGGAGAAATCAGGCAGGTCTCACGCTCGATGTTCGGTCAATTCGTCAACATCTCCACATGCCCCGAGTGCGATGGAGAAGGGCGCGTCATCAAGGACCCGTGCACAACGTGTGGAGGTGAGGGAAGAGTACAAGGTGAATCGACCATCAAAGTGAATGTACCGGCAGGCGTTTCTGAAGGCAACTATATTCCCCTTCATGGCCAGGGCAACGCAGGCAGGCGCAGTGGGCCATCCGGAGATCTTCTTGTGGTGATTGAAGAAGAACCGCATTCGTACTTCACACGGAACGGGGACGACATCATTTATGATCATCTTGTCAGTTTTCCAGTGGCAGCACTGGGCGGTGAAGTTGAGATCCCCACGCTGAAAGGCAAAGCGAAACTGACCATCGATCCCGGAACTCCTTCCGGGCGCATGCTGAGAATGCGGGATCGCGGGATTCCCCACCTTAACGGTCGAGGCAGCGGCGATCAGCTCGTCCGGGTCAACGTGTGGGTACCAACGCGCCTCACGAGTCGCGAAAAGGAGCTATTGAAGGAATTAGGTTCCGCCGAACACATGACGCCGACTGAAGAAGAACGTCGCGCAAGTGGACGGTCATTCTTTGAGAAGATGAAGGACGCTTTTTCGTAGTCCACGGCAGCGGGCGCTCTCGCATCCTTACGGGGCGGCAGAATCACGAAAGGCCTTTCAGGAAGGCACGTTCGTGACGGCAGATGCAGAAAGAGGCTGTAAGTTCAACCCGGCTGCTTATCCGGAGAGCATAGTTCGAGGGAGGAATCATGTTCCGGAAGTTCAGCGATTGGCTCGCATTGACGGGCACAGAACGAAAAGTCATCCTGTTTCTGTCGGGGACGGTGTTGCTGGGAGCAGGGATCCGATTGTATCAGGAGACATTTCCCTCTGTCCCAAAATTTGACTACACGGCATCGGATAGCACATTCGCCGCTCTGAGCGAAAAGAAGATCGAAGAAGCGACGACCGATAGGTCGATCCTCGCTGATTCGAATGCGGAGGAGTCGATTGCAGAAGATGATACCGCGACAAGCAACGTTAATATCAATACCGCGTCGAAGCAGGAGCTGATGACCCTCCCGGGTATTGGTGAGGTGCTGTCCGACAGAATTATCGCGTATCGTACCGACGTGGGTTTGTTCCGATCGATCGACGAGCTCAGAAAAGTCAAAGGGCTCAGCAAAAGAAAACTTGAGCAGCTCGCACCGTTCATTACGATCGAATGACGGCTGACAAGCAAGTATCCTATTCCCACAACTATGAAAACACAGCGCCATCTTGGTCTTTCCTTCCTCCGGGGACGGATTCAGGCCGCCGAAATTGAACACGGCAAACATGTTCAACTGACAGGGCTCGCAGAACGGGACTCGACGCTCGACTTTTCTCAGGTCGGCGCACAGCTCAATGCAACCCACCCCCAGCTTCGTACGTTCGTTTCCGAGCTAAAGGAGCTCATCAACGAGAACAGGTTTCTGGCGGGAATCATATCCTACGCGCTGCCACCCGACCCGGTGTTCATCAACATGATTCCAGCCGACCCTTCGCTCAAGGGACCGGAACTGAATGAGTACCTCCAGTGGGAAATGGAACAATATTATCCCGGTACGCCCCCCAAAGAGTTCATTATCGATTCGCACGCCCTTCATACACCCAAGGGGGCTCCGAAGGAGCTTTTCATGGTATCCGTCCGCAAGGGCATGGCCGGTTTCATTCAGAAAGTGACGACCGATCTGAAACTGAAACTTAATATCATCGACATCGATCAATTCAGCACGGAAAAAACCTTGCTATTCAATTACCCGGAAGTGCTTGATCATCCGATCGTGCTCTTTGGCGTTCGTTTCGGCTATGTGGATGCAAGCCTTGTTCACAAAGGCGAGATGAGCGACTATCGATCGTTCCGGTCCAATTCTGACACCGATGTCAAAAAAGCTATTCATCAGTACCTCAAGTATCTCAAAGAAAAGGATGTGCAGGAGACGCCGGCAGCCTTGCTCCTGCACGGCGCAGATATCCCGCAGAACCTCATCCTGGCACTCCGGACCGAGACGGGCATCAAGCAAACCCTGGCAATCAACTCATGCCGGAAGCTTCCGACATCTGCCAAAGTGTCCAAGCCCTTGCTGCAGGAGAGTTATCGCTTCGCTGCCGCAATTGGACTGGCCCTCCGTTCGATAGAATGAGAATCATCGCGGGAACCTATCGCGGTAGAATTCTTGCGGGTCCCCGCGACAGGTCAGTCCGTCCCACCACCGACCGTGCCAAGCAGACGATCTTTGACATCCTTACAAACCGAATCGAATTCGATGGGTTGCAGATTCTTGACCTCTTTGCCGGGACCGGAAGTCTCGGGCTCGAAGCGATCAGCAGGGGCGCTGCCTCGGTCACGTTTATCGACAGTTCACGAGACGCCCTCACTCTTCTGCAGAAAAACGTTGCCGCGCTTCATTGCGACGATCGGTGCACGTTATACCAGGCCGATGTCTTCTGGTATCTCAAGAATACGCGGTCGCGCTATGACGTGATCTTTGCCGATCCCCCCTACCGGCTCGAGAAAATAGGATCGATACCCAGAGCCCTGCACGAGTCGGGTGTACTGAAGAAAGATGCCTATGTAGTTATGGAGCACAGTCGAGAATCAACGATCGAGCTTGACGAAAATGTCTTTGAAATAGTCAGAAGGCCGTTCGGACAGACGACGGTCCTTATATTGCAGAACAAGAACTAGTGCCGCCTCCAAGAAGTAATTTTGTGTTTTGCCGCGAACAAAGTGCTATTTGGAGCGGCACTGTGCCTTTTTGAATACAATTTCTTTTACTAGAAGTGGCACTAGTATTGGATGGAGGATGATTCCGAATTTCGAAAGACTCAAGAAACCGGACACGTATTCTTTCGGTACTGAAGCAATAAACTAACGAAGGCCCAACCATGAAAATCGCCATTTATCCCGGTACGTTCGATCCGATCACAAACGGGCATCTCGACATCATCGAGCGGGCAATAAAGGTGTTCGACATCGTTATTGTCACGATTGCACGGAACTCTACGAAGAATCCGTTGTTTTCGGATAAGGAACGGCTTGAAATGATCCGGGAAGTCGTTAAGGGCATGAAGCAGGTTGAAGTCGACTCTTTTGACGGACTACTCGTGAATTACGCCAAGAAACGGAACGCGACGGCAGTCCTTCGAGGTTTGCGGGCTATTTCCGACTTCGAATATGAGTTCGCGCTCGCGCTCACGAACCGCAAGCTCAACGACAGCCTCGAAACTGTATTCCTGATGCCGAGTGAGCGCTACACCTATTTGAATTCCACCATCGTGAGAGAAATCGCCAGGCTGGGAGGCGACGTAAGCGATTTTGTACCACCGATTGTGAAGAAGGCGTTCGACAAAAAATTCAAAACTAAGAAGTGAGGAAGATGCTCCCGATTTCCAGGAAAGTCACGAAACTCGAAGAATCGCAGACCCAGGCATTCGCCGCGAAGGCCCGCAAAATGCGAGCCGAAGGGATTGATGTTGTGAGTCTAACTGCGGGCGAGCCCGACTTTCCGACGCCACAATTGATCAAAGACGCGGCGATCAAGGCAATCAACGAGAACTTCACCAAGTACACTGCGAACCAGGGAATTCCGGAGCTCCTGCACGCCATCACTCATAAGTTTCAAAAGGACAACAACCTCAAATTCGATCCTTCGCAGATCCTCGTGTCGTGCGGCGCAAAACACAGTATCTACAATGCTCTGCAGGCACTCTGTGACAAAGGCGATGAAGTCATCGTACCGGCCCCCTACTGGGTCAGCTACCCGGAAATGGTCAAGCTCGTGGACGCGACACCGGTTATCGTCCAGACATCGGAAGAAAATCATTTCAAGATGACACCGGCACAGCTCCGTCGGGCGGTCACGAAGAAAACTAAGGCTTTCATCCTCTGCTCTCCTTCTAATCCGACAGGAGCGGTCTATACTCCCGAGGAAATTGCCGAGCTTGGGGCGGTGGTTGCGAAGACAGGCATTTACGTCATTGCAGATGAGATTTACGAGAAAATCATCTACGACGGGTACAAGCATATGAGCATCGGCTCGATCGAGGGGATACGCGATCAGGTTGTGACGGTCAACGGTGTATCCAAAGTGTTCTCGATGACGGGCTGGCGGATTGGATACATGGGGGCAAGAAAAGATATCGTGCAGGCCGCCGAAAAGATTCAGAGTCAAATGACCTCGAATGCATCATCGATTTCCCAAAAAGCTGCGCTGGCAGCATTGACGAACGACCTCAGCGGTGAAGTGCATGCTATGGTTCGTGAATTTGATCGCCGAAGAAAGTTCTTGCTCGGAGAGATGGACAAGATCAAAGGACTGAAGTACATCTATCCCCACGGATCATTCACGCTGTTCGTCAATATCAAACCATTCCTCAGAGCGAAGGTCAACAGCCACACAATCAAGACGAGTGATGACATCGTGAATTTCTTCCTCAACGAGCACAACGTCGCGATGGTCCCCGGCTCCAGTTTCGGCGC
>JADGQA010000339.1 GCA_017882185.1 Bacteroidota bacterium | reverse complement strand
GGTCGCTTTGATGGTTTCGATGGTGATGCAGTCAACGGGGCAGGCCATGGAACATTGGTCGCAGCCGATGCAGTCGTCGATGTTTACGTACAACCGGTTACGCGCGCGTTCCGGCAGCTTCAACTTGACGTCCGGATACTGGATAGTCACTGCGGGCACGAAGAGGTGTTTGAACGTAATCTTCATTCCCACGACGACCGTATAGAGCGCGTGAAAAATATTGTAGAAGTATTTTCTCAGCTCGGACATACAAATGTTCAGAACTACCTAAATCACCAGAATAAGTCCAACTGCAAAGATGCATGCAAAGAGGAACGGCGTCAATACCTTCCACGACGTATACATCAGCTGATCAACCCGCAATCGCGGCAGTGTCCAACGAATCCAGATATGAAGGAAAATGAACATCATACCTTTCGCGATGAACCAGAATATCCCCCACACAGGGCCGGAGAGAAAAGTCCCAAACGGGCTCGACCAGCCGCCAAGGAAGAAAGCCACGGCGACTGCAGAAACCAAAAACATATTTGCATATTCAGCGAGATAGAACATGGCGAATCGCATCCCGCTGTATTCCGTATTGAACCCCTGCACGAGTTCGGATTCTGCTTCAGGGAGATCGAATGGTGTCCGATTTACTTCCGCAAGCGAGGCCGTGAACAAAATCAAGAACGTTATAAGAGAAAACGGCAGAAGAAGAAGTTTCTGCATGAGCGGGAATGGTCCCCCGAACACAACCCAGTTCTGAATTCCTCCATCCTGAAATCGTGTGACGTCCTGCAGATTCAGTGAGCCTGTGATCATCGTCGCTACAATTACAGCAAGTGCTGTCGGAATTTCATAACTGACCATTTGCGCCGCTGAGCGCATCCCCCCGAAAATCGACCATTTGTTGTTCGAAGCCCAGCCACCCATCAAGATACCGATGACGACAAGCGAGGAAGCGGCAATCAAGAAGAACGCGCCGAGGTTGATATTGCTGCCGATGTAAATGCTGCTGAAGGGAATAACAGCAAATCCAGCATACGTCCCCATGAAGACAATGTATGGTGCGAGGATGAAAAGGAATTTATCGGCATTCGTCGCAATCGTATCTTCCTTTTGAAGCAACTTCAGTATATCCGCGAATGGCTGCAAAACTCCGTGCCAACCAGTTCTCATATACGCGACCCGGTCCTGAATATGAGCCGCTACTTTCATCTCCGTATAGAGAGTCACCAACGCGTATAGCAGAATAAAGACGATCGGCAGTACGCTCAGAAGCACCGCAAGGACTATTTGATTGGAGAGAATCGCTTCAATTGTTTCCATGACGCGTCAGACTTTGAAATCAATTCGAATTTTGCATTCGAGGCTATCTGTCTACTTCACCGAGAACAATGTCGACACTTCCTGCAATCAGGACGAGGTCGGCGATCATTGCGCCCCGGGAGATCTCGGGAAGAACACTCAAATTGACAAATGCCGGCGCCCGGACTTTCACTCGGTATGGACTCGCCGTCCCATCGCTGATAATATAGTAGCCAAGTTCACCGCGCGGTGTCTCAGTACGGAGATAAACCTCACCGGCATCGGGACGAATTCTTTTCGGAATCGCCGCCTGCACATTACCTTCCGGGATCTTTGCCAATGCCTGTTCTACAATACTCACACTCTGTTCCATCTCTCGCATGCGAACGATGTGCCGATCCCAGCAATCGCCAACGGTTCCCACTTCGCCTTTGCCAACCTGGGGTTCCCATTCGAACCTGTCATAGATCGAGTATGCATCATCCCGACGAAGATCCCAATTCACGCCGGAACCTCGAAGCATCGGCCCACTGGATGAGTAATTGATCGCAACATCCTTCGGTAGAACACCGACATTGGCTGTCCGCTTGACAAAGATCTCGTTGTACGTGAGCAGGTCGTTAAATTGTTTGATCCGAGGCCGGAAGTATTTGCAGAATTCTTTAGCCTGGTCGACGAATTTCGGCGGGATATCGTGGGAAAGTCCACCGACCCAGATGTAATTGTACAGCAACCTGGCACCGCACGTCATTTCAAACAGGTCGAGTATTTTTTCCCGGTCTGTGAAACAATACAGGAAGGGCGTGAATGCACCGGCATCAATTCCGTACGTCCCAATGGCAATCAAGTGGCTGGCAATGCGCTGGAGCTCAGCCATGATGATGCGGATATATTCCACGCGTTCGGGAACCTGGATCTTCAGCAATCGTTCGACAGCGATCGCATACCCGTGCTCGTTGTTCATGGCAGCGACATAATCCATTCGATCACAGTAAGGAATGACCTGCTGGTAATTGGTCATATGCTCTGCGTGTTTCTCGAAACAACGGTGCAGGTACCCGATGTGCGGGATGACATCGACGATGATCTCGCCATCAACGACAATCTCGAGCCTGAGCACGCCGTGGGTCGACGGATGCTGCGGCCCCATGTTGATGATCATCTCATCGGTACGGAGAGTCTTGCCGGATGAAGTAGTGATCGCTCCGGGTTGCGTTACATAGGTGGTTGGAAGTACTTTCGATTCAATCATTGATGAACTACTCTGGGCCTGTTAGTACGGAACCTTCATACCATCGTAAAATTCAGGGACTTTATAATCCTTGCGAAGTGGATGTCCCTCCCAGTCGTACGGCAACAGGATTCGCCGAAGATCCGGATGTCCGTCGAACACAATGCCTATGAGGTCGTAGGCCTCCCGCTCGTGCCAATTTGCGGTCCCCCACACGTCAACAACGGATTGAACGTGCGGATTTTCTTTCGTGCAGAAGGCCTTCAGAATAATCTTGTGCTTATGGGGCATGGAGGTGAGATGGTAGACCGCTCCGAGCTTTCCATCGTTGTAGTCGACTCCGCTGAGACAACTCATATAATCGAAATTCAGGCGTTCATCATCCCTCAGGTATTGGCAGATGTCTTTTGTGCTGTTCCCAGCGACTTGGATCCAAGGCTGTGGAACTTCCAACTTGCCTTCGATGATTGCATCACCGAACTTCTTTTTCAGATCATCGAATATTTCTTGAGGTGTCAT
>JADGQA010000338.1 GCA_017882185.1 Bacteroidota bacterium | reverse complement strand
TGTAGATCAGGATTTTGTCGAGCATGAACAAGATAAAGACAAACAGAAAGCCCACGATGAATGCAACGATCTGGTTATCAGTGAGACTCGATGCGAGGAGACCAACCGCCACAAAGACACCGGCCATCAACATCAACCCGACATAGCCACCGATGATCGGACCATTGTCGACCGTTCCAAGCGAGGCAAGGGTGGCATAATAGATGAGCGTCGGAAGCAGTGCGATACCGATGAGAGCCCACGCTGCAAGGAACTTGCCGACGATAATTTCAGCATCGTGCAAGGGTTTCGTTGAAAGGAGCTCGATGGTACCCGTTTTCTTTTCCTCGGCCAGGAGACGCATGGTAATCGCCGGCACAACAAACAAAAAAACAGCGGGTACAAGTTCAAACATCAGGCGCATGGATGCGACATTGGAAAGGAAGAGGTTGCTCGTGTAGAACCAGCCAACGATGGCGAGGAAAACCACGATGACGACATAAGCCACCGCTGAATTGAAGTACGACCGTAGCTCCTTGCGAAATATCGTGCCGGTATGCCTGAAATTGCCGAGCATTGCTTTGATATCGAGAATCGCTGAAAGGTCCATTGGGGAATATTCGATTTAGTGATTTACAATTAATGATGTTCGATTGGGAATCTGTTTCTCATGCGGTCGGAACTCACTCGCTCCTGCCTCTCTCTGCCTTCCACTTCCTATATCTTGTTTTCTCCTTATCACTCTCTACCTGCTTTCTACTATTCTCCTGCTACTTCTTACCCTCGCCCATCGTCAGTTCGTGGAACACCTCTTCCAGGCTCGTTGTCTTCCGGCTCATTTCGAGCAAGGTCCAATGCTCATCGACGGCTTTTTGAAATAATTGTTCCCGGACATCATTTCCTTTTGCAGTATGAACGGTGAACCTGTGCATCTCGCCATCCTGGCCGCCATACTCAACTGAATCAACAAGCGGCATCGCTTTTAACTTCGGGAAGATCTCCGTCATCGCGTTGGTAACGTTTGCCTTGAGCTCCAGAGACACCATTTCTGCGCCACGGAAGTTCTGCTGCAATTGATCCGGCGTTCCGTCGGCGACGATATGCCCCTTGTTGATGATGATCACCCGGTCGCATGTCGCCTGTACTTCCGAAAGAATATGTGTCGAAAGGACAACCGTTTTCGCGCGTCCGAGCTTCTTGATAAGGTTGCGGATCTCCACAATCTGGTTCGGATCCAACCCCGATGTCGGTTCGTCAAGGATGAGCACCTGCGGGTCGTGAATCATTGCCTGTGCAAGACCGACACGCTGCCGGTATCCTTTGGAAAGTTCGCCGATATCCTTGTGACGCACATTGCCCAGACCACAGACCTCGACCATTTCATGCATGCGTTCGCGCAACAGGGAATTCTTGATGCCAAAGAGCTGGGCGGAGTACTCAAGGTATTCAAGAACATTCATGTCGAGATACAGGGGATTCAGCTCCGGGAGGTATCCGATCTTGCTCCGCACTTCAAAGGAATGATCGGCAATCGAGTAGCCTTCGACCTCGACCGTGCCCGCATTGGGTGGCAGGTAACAGGTGACGATTTTCATCGTTGTCGTTTTTCCCGCGCCGTTGGGTCCAAGGAATCCCAAAATCTCACCCGTCTTGACGTCGAACGAAATGTTGTCCACGGCCTTCTCGTTGCCGTAGAGCTTCGTAAGGTTTCGGACTGCAATTGCCATAGATCAGTTGTTATAGTTTCTCGTTGGTCACAAAAAAGCGAGCTCCGTATCCTGCCTTCGTGCTCGCCGGTTCAAACTAAAGCGGAACAAATCTATTAAACAAACTCTCTTTTGTCAAGAAGTACGTATAAATCGGGATGAATTGCCCTGCTGGAATTCGCGTAGAAAGGCACTGTCGTTAGACGCAAGAATGCCGGAAAGTGTTCCATAAGTAAGGTGGACTCAAAACATAAAGGGGATGAACATCTTGGTGGATCCCATATAGTCTGCGTATTCGCTGCCGAACTTTGTCAAATTTTCAGATTCTTCTGCCTTTGCCGTGGCGTAAAGAAACACGCTGGTAATCGCTGACAGAAGAACCCCGAGCAACGTGAGATCTTTGCAAAACACTCCCCACGTGAAGAAAACAAGCGAGCTGTAGAGCGGATGCCTGATGTACTTGTATGCGCCGACAATCACCAATCGTGTTGTGTTTTCAAAATTACCCTCTGGTCGTCCGATGACGTGGAGAAGATAGAAGCCATGCACGGCGAGGAGGAGGGAACAACAGAGGAGGATCCAGGAGACAATTTGATTCGTTGCCAGTGGATCCCGGAACCAGCGATCGGCGTTGGTTATGACCATCACGAGAAGTCCTTCAAATGAGAAGAATCGAAAGAAACCGTGCGAATGCCGATTGCGCAGGGAAGGCCACGAAAAAAGAACGATGGGGACCGTAACAACGATGAAGACAACAAGCCTGAGCATGGAATTCCACCAAGCTTCAAATAGATGGGCGCCACCAGTCCAGCGCGAGCAACTGAACTACACTCAACCGCAGGTAGGCGCCAATGGTGCCTGCAAACGCCGGTTATTTCTTCTTCCGCTCTGAGCGGAGGGTGTCGATTGTCTCCACTGCGTGTCGCAAATGTGGGATCACAATACTTCCGCCCACAATCAACGAAACATTCAACGCGTCGAAGAGTTCGTTGTCCTTCCAACCGGCGTCAACGCATTGTATGAGATGGTAATCGATGCAATCGTTGCAGCGAAGGACGGCCGAGGCCACCAATCCCAGAAGTTCCTTTGTCTTGCCGTCGAGAGCACCGTCTTTGTAGGCATTCGTGTCGAGGTTGAAGAATCGTTTGATCCCGAGGTGATCGATGTGACCGATACGGTCGTTCATTTGCGTGCGGTAGGACCGAAACTCATCGAGCTTAGTCGGCATAACTGTCTCCGGGATTGATTCTGGATTTGTGTGTCAGCGGCGAGAACATCGCTACTTCACAATCTTGAAATTGAAATTCGGTGTTTGATAGAGACCCATCAATCGGACCCAGATGGGCAGAAGCATTTCCGTG
>JADGQA010000117.1 GCA_017882185.1 Bacteroidota bacterium | reverse complement strand
GACAGTCGAAAGCACTCCAGGTGAGGGAACGATGTTTAGAATCTATATTCCCACTGCGCATGTCGAATAGCCAGCCCGGGAAGCCGAAAATTCTGGTCGTCGATGACGACAAAAAGATCCTGTTTGCATTTGAGCAGGTTCTCAAGCGTGAGCGGTACATCTGCTTCACGGCAGCGAGTGGTCCCGAGGCCCTTGTGACTCTTGCCGATCAACATCCATCTGTCATCTTCCTCGACATTGCAATGCCCCATGTCGACGGGATGCAAACTCTTGAAAAGATCAAGCAATACGACCCCTCTGTGCCGGTCATCATGATCACCGGACACGGAACCATGCAGACGGCGATCAAAGCAATGCAAATGGGAGCATTTGACTATTTGACCAAACCGCTGGATATCGCGAAGGTGCGAATCCTCACCCGGAGAGCCATCGCCAGCAGGGACAACATTGCCGTAGTTTCGCCCCAGCAAACAAGGTTCAATGCTGATGTTGTGGAGCGGTATGAGCTGATCGGCAACAGCCCGAAAATGCAGGAAGTGTACAAAGCCATCGGGTCCATTGCGATGACGCCAAGTCAGTCTTCCGTCCTCATTACCGGAGAAAGCGGTACAGGAAAAGAACTTGTCGCGCGGGCGATCCACCATAGCAGCAATTCTGTAACGGAACCGTTCGTGGCCATCAACTGTACGGCCTTGCCCGAGAATTTGCTTGAATCCGAATTGTTCGGGCACGAAAAGGGAGCGTTTACGGGTGCCTTTGAACGTAAGCTGGGCAAATTTGAAGTTGCAGGAAAAGGAACGATATTTCTTGACGAAATAGGATCACTTCCATCTTCGTTACAACAAAAACTCCTCCGGGCCCTCCAGGAGCGGGAGTTCGAAAGGGTAGGGGGGAATGAGAAAATAGCCATCGAAGCGAGGTTTATTGCTGCAACCAATGTGGATCTTGAAGCCGCCGTTCAGGCTCAGACGTATCGAAAGGACCTCTTCTTCCGCTTGAACGTTGTGGCCATTCATCTTCCACCGCTTCGGGAGAGGTTAGAGGATTTGCCGCTGCTTGCAGACTATTTTCTGAAAAAATATAGCGAACGAATAAAGAAACCTGTGAAAGGGTTTTCGAGTGAGGCAATGTCCTTGCTTGTCATGCACTCATACCCCGGCAATGTGCGTCAACTTGAGAACATTATTGAGCGAGCGGTGATTTTTACGAAAGGGGGAGTTGTCCTTCCCGAATCGCTTTCTGATCCGCTGACGCCGAAGGTCAAAGGGGAAATGGGACTGCCATTGGTGAGTCCTGTGTTCAGCAAGTCGCGCGAACACGTTCTAGACGAGTTCGAGACACAATTTCTTCGTCATGCGCTTTCGAAACATGACGGCAATGTTACAGATGCGGCAAGAGAATCGAAAATGACCCGGCAGAATTTCCAGCGATTGATGAAAAAACACGGAATCCGCTCCGATCGATTTCGTTAAAGCCTTCTTTCTTGTTCCCTCGGTCCAATCGTTTATCTCCTCCCTGTCACGAAGCTACACAATTTCGAGTGCAAAGGAAGACTTGGCACTGTGCCAATTCCCCCTTTGCACATCATTCCTCCATGACGCTGTCCGTTCCTCACAATTGGTGAAATCTCTCCCTTTTTGAGTTCTCAAGACTGAGCAACTTCTGGCATGCCTCTTGCAGCAGCAATTGCGTTGTGAAAGGAAGTCTGCCTTGTTACCAAAAGTTCTGGTGTTGGATGACGACACGAACATTCTTGCGGCATTCGAGGATTTCTTCGAGAAGGAACGCTGCACGATGGTAGCGACATCGACGGCAGAAGAAGCAATGAAGCTGATCGAGAATCAACATTTTGACCTCCTCATTACGGACATCAGACTGAAATCGAATTCAGGCGTCACTCTCTTTTTGAATGCGAGAATCATCAGACCTCACCTTCCGATTATCGTTATCACAGGGTATCCCGAGTCTATCGACGAATCCACATTGAAGTCCATCGGAGCGGATTTTCTCCTCTTGAAGCCGTTGGAACTTGACAAACTTCGTCATGCAGTACGAGCTTGCCTCGAAAGAAAGAATTTCGATACATCGGATCGTAGCGGCATAACCACAAAACCACGAAAGGAACAGCTATGAAACGAACTCTGGTGCTTTCACTCGCAGTGTTTGCGTTGATGCAGGCAGCACGTGAAGACTCCTTCGGCATTCCGGCCTTCGCGCGCAAGTACAAGACAAGTTGCGCAACGTGTCACAATGGGTTTCCAAAACTCAACGCCTTCGGCGAAGCGTTCAGAAGAAATGGCTATCAGTTCCCGGGCGGGACAGATGCCGAGTTCACGCACGAAGAGGCGGTACCGCTTGGCTCTGAAGGAAACAAACGGGCATTCCCGGAATCGATCTGGCCGGGGAGTCTCCCGGGGAGTTCACCGATTTCGCTCTTTCTGAATGGTGAAATGGACTACAACCCCACGAATGCTCAAACGACCGAACGGTTTAGCTTCGACGGCCTCGGCAACAGTATTGAGGCCGTGGCTGCGGGCACTTTGGGAGAAGACCTTTCCTTCTGGGGTCAGGCGGCACTCAACAGCGATGGAACACTCGAGCTCAATCGTATCTTCCTCATCTTTAGCAATCTCTTCGGCGACGCGTACGCTTTCAATGCGCGTGTTGGTGTCATCGAACCAGGATTGTTTTCGTTTTCGACACACAGAGCGTGGATGGAGGACTATTGGTTCACGACTCGGGCGTTCAGCGACGGCATGGGCTGGACTCTTGAAGAGACCCAAAAGGGGATTGAGATAAATGGAATGTTCCACGGGCGATTTGGGTACAACGCAGGCATCGTTGAAGGATTTGGAAGCCCTCATTCCGACAAAGACTATTATGGTCATATCACCTACAAGTTTGGTGGTCTGCCGCTTGATGGAGTGGTTGAAGGCGGAGGATCGCAGGGCGCGAGTCAGCCATTCATCGACAACTCCCTTACGTTGGGAGCATTTGCATACTCGGGGTCGGCAATGCTTGACGCGGGGGGAACGCCTCAACAAAACAATTTTACACTGTTCGGTGGCGACTACAACGCGTTCTATGGTCGATTCAATTTGTTTGGCGGATTACAGCTGCGCAAAGACGATAACCCATTCTTGACGATGTCCGGGACATCGGCAAAGAGCACTGTGTGGTTCAGCGAACTTGACGTGACCGTGTTTCCTTGGCTCTTGCCGGGTGTACGGTATGAAGTGTGGGACGGGCAAGCGCTGGACGCATCCAACCAGGTTGTTTCTTTCACGGACTCGCAGATCGTTCCCGGCATCGTTTTCTTGGTTCGACCGAACCTAAAAATGACGTTGCGGGCAGCGTTCGCAAAACAGAACACGGAAGCAGATGGAAACAACAACCCTCTTATCGTACCGGGACAGAGCATGCAGCCGGGGACGGTTCAACTACTTATGACATTGGGAATATAATAAGCAACAATTCTTGACATTCGTTTTGAGAGAGAATTCACAAACAACTAATATAGAGGGAGTAGAATATGAAGAAGTATTTGGTTTTTGCTACAACGTTGGCATTGTTCTGTTGCGGTGCTGATTTCGCAACTGCTGGATCAATTGTTGGCAAGGTGAAAGCGCACGGTGTAAAAAACAGTGCGGACGCTGTTGTCTACATTGAAAAAATCGAGTCAAAGAGCTTCCCCGCTCCAAAGGAACACGCCTTATTGGATCAGAAAGGTCTGAAGTTTCACCCTCACGTCCTTCCCGTTCTCGCAGGCACGATAGTCGATTTTCTCAACAGCGACGATGTCTTGCACAATGTTTTCTCACCCGATGCTTGTGCGGACAAGATGAATCTGGGAACGTGGCCGAAAGGGCAGAAGCGATCGTTCACCTTCAAGAATCCCGGCTGTCAGGCGGTCTTGCTCTGCAATGTGCATCCCGAAATGGAAGCGTTTGTGGTGGTCTGCGAGACTCCCTACTTCGCTGTCAGCTCACCAGACGGCAGTTATGAAATCAAGGATGTTCCCCCGGGAAAATACACGCTGACGATTTGGCACGAAAAACTCAAGGGTCAGCCGGTGCAGATAGAAGTACCTGAAAAGGGTGAAGCGAAAGCTGACTTCGATATTCACAAGTAGAAGAAAGAGCGACAACGGTGGCAGAACAGCTCAAATTTGTCGATCTGGATTGGCTTGATTCAAATTTCCCATGCATGGCTGCGTGTCCTGTCCACACTGAAGCAGGACGGTATGTCGCCCTCATCGAGGAAGGGAAGTACAGGGAAGCCTACCACGTCGCTCGAAAACCCAATCCGTTCGCTTCGATCTGCGGCCGGGTGTGTGCCGCACCGTGTGAGACCGCTTGCCGTCGTGGCACCATCGATGAACCGATTGCAATCCGTGCTCTCAAGCGGTTCGTGACGGAACGGTTCGGCGTCGAAAGCATGGTTGACCTTGAAAAGCTGAAAGAGGTGTTCGGCAAATCCGTGAAGAGGAATGGTATCAAAGTTGCCGTCATCGGTGCCGGGCCGGCCGGACTGTCGTGTGCCCACGATCTTGCCTTGCTCGGGTATGAAGTAACTGTTTTCGAATCGCAATCTGTAGCCGGAGGTATGCTCAGGCTCGGTATCCCGGAGTATCGACTTCCCCGTGAGTTGATTCGCCTTGAGATAAACGCCATTTTGAGTCTGGGGGTCGAGCTCAAGCTCAACTCAGCAATCGGACGGGACTTTACGATCAATGAACTGAAGCGCCAGGGTTTCAGGTCTGTGTTCATAGCTATCGGTTCGCACAAAAGCAGGGATTTGCAGATCAAAGGAGTCGAATTTGATGGAGTGTTCCGGGCCGTCGACTTTTTGCTGAATGTCAATATGGGATACCGAGTCGAAATTGGGCAAAAGGTTGTCGTCATTGGGGGCGGGAACGTCGCCATCGATGTTGCCCGTAGTGTCGCCCGGCAGGAAAAAGTCGATGTCGGTCAAGTGACAGAGGTAGCAGAAGCACTCGATGTTGCACGATCTGCGGTTCGTTTCGGCGCAAAGGAAGTCCACATGGTGTGCCTTGAGGACTGGAATGAGATGCCGGCCGCGAAAGTGGAAATCGACGAAGCAATTGAAGAGAGAATCCAAATTCATACACGCAAAGGGCCCAGCAGGATACTTGGGGAAAACGGGAAGGTTGTCGGATTTGAAACGATCGATTGTACATCCGTATTTGATGATCAGAAACGTTTCAGTCCGAAATTCGCTGTGGGAACAGAAAAAATCATTGAAGCTGATACCGTCATTATGGCGATTGGGCAGACGTCGGATCTCACGTGGATATCTGCTGACGATGGGATCGAAGTGACTCCACGCAACACGATCAAAGTGGATCCTAAGACGCTCGCCACAACGGCCCCCGGTATCTTTGCCGGCGGCGACGTGTCGTTTGGTCCTCGCAATGCTATCGATGCAGTCGCAAATGGAAAAAAAGCGGCCCAATCCATCCACGCTTTTCTCTCGGGTGTGAAAGGGACAACTGTCGAAGTCGCCTTGCATGATCGTGGCGTCGAAATTATCGTCGCGAACACACGGGAATACAAACGAAAGTGTGGATATGAGCAACAACAGCGTGTTCCGATTCCCGTTCTACCGATTGAACGCCGAATCGGTGTCTCGCAGATCGAGCTCGGGTACAACGAAGAAGAGGCACAACGGGAAGCCTCCCGCTGTCTGCATTGTTGGGAAAACACGATTTTCAATGAGGGTGGAGAGGAGACCGGCAGCGAATGCATCCTCTGTGGCGGGTGCGTCGATATCTGTCCGGAGAATTGTATTGAATTGGCCGTGTTGGATCGACTTGGTGGCGAGGAAGCACAATTGAATGAAGTGGCCGTGGCCTACGACGTGGTAATCAAAGGCCAGTCCGAAGAGAGGATCGGTTCCATAATGATCAAGGATGAAGACCGTTGCATTCGTTGCGGACTTTGTGCCATGCGTTGTCCCGTTGCGTGCATTACCATGCAGGGTTACATGGTTGCAGAAACGATGCCCATTTGATCTCCAAGCATAAGCAAGGAATTTTTGTGGACAAGAAGATAGAGGAAAAGGGAAAAGAAGGTCTCATGTCGCGCCGATTCTTCTTTGAAAGCATAGGATTGGGAGCGATCAGCATAGCAGCAATCGGGAGTATCGCGCTCACGGGCGAATACCTTTCTCCGAATGTTGTGCGGGAACCTCCGATGAAGTTCAAAGCCGGAAAGCCAGAAGACTTTCCGGCGGGAAGCGTGACATTGGCTGCGGATCAGAAGGTCTATATCGTGCGGGCTAAGGAAGGATATTTCTATGCTCTCTCCGCGGTCTGTACACATCTTGGATGTATCACAAACTGGAAACCGGAGGAGGGAATTATTGCCTGTCCGTGTCACGGAAGCAAGTTCGACACGGAAGGGAATAGAATAGCAGGCCCTGCACCGCGTCCCTTGCCCCGGTTCTCGATGGTGTTGGATGATCAGGGCCAATTGGTAGTCGACAAATCGTTGGTTGTCAGTGAGGAAACGACACTCAAGGTGTAAATCAAGGAGGCAGTATGACCGAAGTCAACAAGTATTGGGAGGCAGTGCAAGCGAACGTTTGTGCGCACTGCATCGATAATGACGGAAAAGGTGCGTGTCGTCTTGCCGGAGATGTTGAATGCGGGCTAAAGCACTATTTTCCAGACGTCGTCGAAACCGTTCTTTCAGTGCAGAGCAACAATCTCGGCCCATACGTGAGGGCTCTCCGGGAAAATGTTTGTGCTGTCTGCGAACATCAGTCGAAGGATGGTGCGTGCCTTGTTCGTACGGAGGTTGATTGTGGTCTTGACAGATATTTTCCAATGGTTGTCGGAAGTATTGAAAGCCTCGGAATCGAGTGCAATGGCAACCTTACCGAATATCTAGGAGTCCAATGAACCGACTTACGGAGCAGCTCGTTCGATCACGTGTATGGCGTTCGATCTTCCGGCATGGACTTCCATTGTCGAACCGGGCGCGTGCGGAAGCAGTTTTCTACAATTTCTTCCTGCACGTTCATCCCACGAAGGTCCGCAGACGCTCTATCAAATTCACCTACACCTGGGGTCTTGGAGGACTATCGGCAGGACTATTCATAATCCTGACCGTCACCGGTGCGTTGTTAATGCTCTACTACCGGCCGTCGATTCACCAAGCATACTGGGATATGAAAGACCTTCAATTCGTGGTATCGTCCGGTCAATTCCTGCGAAATATGCACCGGTGGGCAGCACACGCGATGGTTGCGATTGTTTTTCTCCACATGCTTCGTGTGTTCTACACTGGGTCGTACCGACCCCCGAAAGAATTCAATTGGGTTATTGGAGTTGTGCTCCTCGTGATGACAATCCTGTTGAGTTATACGGGCTATCTTCTCCCTTGGGACCAGTTGTCGTTCTGGGGAATATCGGTGGGCACCAATATGGTACGCGCTGTGCCCTTTGGGACGGGAGACAGGATCTCCTATCTCCTCCTTGGTGGAAATATCGTCGGCGAAAACGCTCTCGTCCGATTTTACGTACTGCATTGTTTTGTCATTCCGGTGGCGGCGATGGTATTCATGGGAATCCATTTCTGGAGGGTGCGAAAGGATGGAGGCGTCTGAACTCGTTTGTGTGTCGTGTGACAATCAGCATACTCTAAGGCAATTGTGAGATCTGAATGGAAATCAAGAAAGACTTCAACGTAGAATCTTCCTCGGACGCCAAAAAGGTCCCGAAACGAATCGCGTTCATCAAGTCGCGCACGAGCGCACGGGTGAGGCAGGAAGAAGAGGATATGGTGATGACTGTGCCGAACCTGGTGGTACGGGAAATCATCGCCTTCGAGATACTCGTCATTGTCCTGGCAATCATCTCGCTCCTGTTTAATGCACCGTTGGAGTGGATCGCAAACCCGGAGCATACACCGAATCCTGCGAAGGCCCCCTGGTATTTCCTTGGATTGCAGGAGCTGCTTCATTATTTCCCTCCCATCGTTGCGGGCGTCATCTTTCCGTCGCTTGTCATCGTGGCACTTATCGTTATTCCTTACTTCTCTGTCAACCTCAAACAGGAAGGATTGTGGAAGCAAAGCAGGCAGCAGACTCTTGTGGTGCTTCTCGTCTCGGTCGGAATTGTTTCGACCACCCTGCTTCTCTTCAGCGTCTATGTTATGCTAGTGCCCACGCTGATGATCGTTGGGTTGATGATTGTTCCGTATGTCTCTTCAAGGGAGAGCGGATTCGTTGGTTGGCTGGCCACGCGTCCTCTTTCGTGGTGGATAATGACGTGGTTCGTGACGATCGTCATTGTTCTCACCATCGTCGGAGTTCTCTTTCGTGGTCCAGAATGGACCTGGACGTGGCCATGGCATGAAATCTACTGATCGTCTAAAGCACCTCTAACATTTTCTTTGACGTTGCTCATGGGCAATCTCTCCAAATATTTCGCCGTTGTAAGTGTTGCGCTTCTGATCATTCTTGCCGTCTCCCCGATGAAAGATTTTTTCCGGGAATGGAAGGGGTATCAGTATGCCTACAATCGCTTGGTAGCAACGCTTCCGCAACGGGTCAAAACGGCCGAGATCGGTATTAAACAGATCTGGGTGCAAAAGCTCGATCGCGTTGATCGGTGCGAAACGTGTCATCTTGGTCTGAAAGAAGAAGCATTGAAAAATGCGAAGCAGCCGTTTCGAACGCACCCTCTCATCCATCACGACATCGAAGAATTCGGATGTACTATGTGCCACGGTGGACAGGGTGTGGCCACTGAATACAAAGAGTCGATCGGGAATGTGAAATTCTGGGCTCAGCCAATGCTTCCAGGTAATTTCATAGAAGCTTCCTGTGGGAAATGTCATAAAGAACAAAGTGTTCCGAAGGCCCCGGTTCTCAATGAAGGCCGCAAGCTGATTGAGGAGTCGAACTGCGTGGGGTGCCACAAGATTGAGGGATATCAAAAGCTATGGGTGCCGCCTCTTGATGGTATAGGATCGAAAGTAAACAGGACATGGCTCGTCCAATGGCTCAAGAATCCGAAGCAGTACTTTTCCGGAACAAGAATGCCGAATTTTCTTCTGAACGACGAGGACGCTGACAATTTGGCCGACTTCCTGATGACGTTCAATACTCCGCCAAACAACTCGCAGCTTAAGCTTTTGCCTTCATCCCTGAAATCCTTGCCAGATGCGCGGAAAGCGAAACTGATTGACAAAGGGTCGACGCTGTTCGGCGAGGCGCGATGTATCAGTTGTCATTTGATCAATGGCAAGGGGGGATATGTCGCTACAGATTTGGGCAAAATCGGAAGTAAAGTAAGTGAACAGTGGCTCTACAACTATATCAAAGAGCCGAAGGTCTTGATGCCGAACGTCCAGATGCCTCGATACAGGTTTACAGAAAATGATCTTACTAGCGTTGTGGCGTACATGGAAAGTGAGTTTGTCGACTTTGACGTGCAGCAACTGCCTCCTCACACACCCGACCCTGCCTCTTACGAAAAGGGATTGGCGCTCTTTAAGAAATACAATTGCGGTGGATGTCACGCACTTCAGGGTATTTCCGGATCCTCGGAGTTGGGGCCCGATCTCACATACGTTGGCAGCAAGAAAACATACGAGATCGATTTTGGCAACACCAAGATCGAACAAACGTTGCCTTCCTACCTTAGGACAAAGTTGCTTGATCCTCGTGTCTTTTCGCTTGTGGCAAAAATGCCCAAATTTGGATTTTCAGACGAACAGGCGATCGCGGTGACGGTTGCATTAATGAGTAATACGGGTGAGAGGATTCCTGAAGAATACATGGTGAGGCCTGAACCGGCATCTCATTTTGTTCCGCAAGGTCAATTCGGCCAACTCGTGAAGGATCTTGCCTGCCAGAGCTGCCACGTTATGGACGGGACCGGCCGACTGGTAGCTACCGATCTCTCCATGGAGGCAAGCCAGGCCCAACCTCAGTGGATCAAGGCCTACTTCAAGGTCCCGTATTCATTGCGGCCGATTCTTACGGAGCGTATGCCGAACTTCTTCCTTTCCGACGCGGAAATCAACGTCCTCGCCGATTACATGGAAAAAGTATTCGTTGTTGATAGTCTCGATCGTACCATCAAAAGTGAACCTGCAATGGTTTCTGAGGGCAAGAGACTCTACTATGAGCGATATGGATGTCAGAGTTGTCACATGATCGGTGGGAAGGGGGGATATGTCGGTCCGCCCCTTGATAAAGCTGGTTCGCGGCTGAAACCTGGTTGGATTTTCCATTGGTTGAAGAATCCCGAAGCGTACAAGCCACAGTCGATTGAGCCGGACAACAAACTGACTGATCACGAAGCTGACGCACTAACAGCGTTTCTCATGACATTGAAGTGATATAACATCATGCAGTCAATTCCTTTCAACCTGTGTACGATTGTGCTATGTTCAATGATGTCTATTCAGTGTTCCGGTCCAGGCTTGCATGATGTGAAAGGAGCCGCCGCAAAAGATACCATATCTGCGGCTGATTCAGCTGTTTCCAAATCCAACTCTCCCCGACCTGTGAGCCTGACTTACGAACAACAACAAGGAAAAATTCTGTACACAAAATACTGCGCAACCTGCCACGGTAACCAGGGGAAAGGAGATGGATTCAATGCCTACAACCTTGATCCGAAACCGCGAGATTTCACAGATCCACGTGCTATGGCAGGGATCGATGATGCAACATTGTTGGCGACGATCATGGTGGGGGG
>JADGQA010000337.1 GCA_017882185.1 Bacteroidota bacterium | reverse complement strand
CCCCGAGTGTAGAGCAGGTATCCGGAAGCATATTGAGCATTCGAAGACGCCCGAACAAGGACCTTGTTCTCTTTCCCGTCGAGCGAAGCCACACAAATAGCATCTCCTTCGCTTTCAGTGCCGGATGCTGTCGTGCGGGCGAAATAGAGAAAATGTTTTCCATCCGGAAGAAACGACGGCCATCGATGTGAGTTTACTCTCCGGGCAAGATCGAGTTTTGTGAGCGGGGTTGGCGTTCCTCCGGATGCCGGCACGATGAAGAGAGGATCAACCGGTCCTGGAGTGAATACAATCGTCCCTTCGGCGTTCCACGTTCCGCCACGTGGATTCTTCGCATCGCAAATCGTTATCGGAGCCCCGCCGGAAGCATCGACCCTTTTCAGTTTGTTCTCGTCGAAAAAGCCCAGAAACTGATTGTCCGGTGACCAGAAAGGATGAAGGGCGCCTTCCGTTCCTGCGAGTCGGCGCGGCGAATTCGCATCGAGAGCCCAAACATAAAGAAACCGTCTGCTGGACGAATCCGCAGCGACGAAAGCAAGGCGCTCGCCGTCGGGGGAAATTGAGGCTGGACCGGCTTCGTTACCGTACATAAAGAAGTTCGAATTCTCCGGAGAGGGAAGAAACGCGCGAATAATTCTCTTGTCCTGTGAAGGGGAGACGATGAAGGTAATGGCTAGAGCAGCCATGCCAACGAAACAAAGGCTGGCAACAATCCACGGAAGAGATCCGGAGATGAGAAATCCGCCACGAGGCATCGGGTGATCGGAAGGTTTCGAAGATCGGTTGAGACTTGGTACAGCTGTTACGCGACTCTGCCGGTGTCTCCCCGATTCGCGCTTGACGCGCTTCAATTCCTTGGAAATATCCTTGGCTGACTGAAACCGCTCGTCAGGTTCTTTTTGAAGGCACTCAAAGACGATCCGCTCAATTTCTGAATCGATATCCGGGCGAAGGGTTGAGATCGGCGGAGGGTCGACGTTTACGATTTCATATGCCAGCGCGGCATCGTGCGTTCCCTTGAACGGAGGTTCGCCTGCAAAGAGTTCATACAAGACGACACCGAGCGAGAAAACATCCGTTCGATGGTCGACATCCAAACCCTGAACCTGTTCCGGTGACATATACCCGGCAGTTCCCGCGGTGCTTCCTTCTTTTGTCAGTCGGGAAGCGCCACGGAGTTTCGCGAGGCCGAAATCCATGATTTGGACAATACCATCCTTGCGGATCATGATGTTGTCCGGCTTGATGTCCCGGTGTACGATCCCTTTCTCGTGCGCTGCTGCAAGTCCGTCGGCAACCTGGACGCCGATGTCGATGGCTTGTTTGAGATTAATGGAACCCTTTTTGTCTGCAAGCGTTTGTCCATCCACAAACTCCATAACAATGAACAGCCGTCCATCGAATTCCTGGATGTCGTGGATGGTGCACACGTTTGGATGGTTCAATGAGGATGCCGCCTTTGCTTCCTGGATGAATCGGCTCTTATCTTGCTCTGAAGCATTCAGGTGAGGTGGAAGAAACTTCAATGCAACGAAGCGGTCGAGTTTGGTGTCCTGTGCCTTGTAGACCACGCCCATGCCGCCTTCACCGAGCTTGTCCAGAATTTTGTAATGAGAAATCGTCTGTCCGATCATAGTTGTCTCCTCCCGACAAAAGTTGTCGGGATCCTCAAATTTTCATCCCCTCGCTGTGAAACGCTCGCGGGAAAATTTGGGACTTCACCGAGTTTTCCGAGAATCCTTTAATGAGATATTATCTGACCTATCATTTGACCAACCCCACTTTCTTTTCCAGTGCGATGAAACGCGGATCGGTCCGGATATCATCCCACGCCTTATCCATCAACAATTCGCCAATCCAGGTACTGTGATCGCGAACGTCCTGTTCAAGTAATCCCAGAGCTTTCTCCTTTTCTCCAAGGCCGGCATAAATGGTGGCGACGTTGTAGGCAGCACCGCTTCCTGAGTTGTAATGCAGTTCATTCTCTTTCAACAATTTGAGAGCCTTCTCCCTCATACCTCTTTTTCCGTAGAAGAATCCCAGCGAAGCGATGCATTCACTCGACCGTCCGGATAACTCCACAGCCTTTTCAAGCTGAGCTTGTGCTTCGGAATACTTCTGCAGTCGCATATTCGCAAGGCCCGCCCACTCATAACCGACCGCAAACGAGGGATCAAGTTCAATCGATTTTGTGAAATAGCGAAGCGCCTCCTCAAATTGTCCGCGAGCTAGGGCTATTGCACCGACGTTTAGCACAATGACAGGAGAAAAAGGGTCGAGTTCGTGTGCTTTTTCGATCATTGTTGCAGCCTCATCAAGCCGTCCCATTCTTGCCAACATAACGCTGTACCAGTGATACATTGTTGCGTACCGTGGATTTAAGGAAATCGCTTGTTTGAACTCCCGCTCTGCATCGTCGTACTTCCATTCTTCGTAATAACAGAATGCGAGGGTTGTATGTGCCTCAGCCAACGAATTGTCCAGTTCGAGAGCTCGCCGGGCAGCTTTCTGCGTTAGGGGAATTGTAATGCGTGTCGGGATTCCCGAATATTGCCCCTGGATGATGTAAGTATCCGCCAATCCGGCATAGGCAAGCGCAAAGGTCGAATCAAGTGCAATTGCCTGCTTGAAGTAATCGATAGCACGTTCGAGTGCAACAGCTGTGCGCTTGTTCCAATAGTACCGACCCTGCAGATAAAATTGATATGCCTGAGTGTTATCGGTGAAATGTCTTGTGAGCTTTTCCCGCGTCTCTGTCGAAAGTCCAATGCCAAGTTTCGATGATACGTCATTGGTAATTTGTTGCTGCAAGGAGAGGAAATCCGTCGTGGAAGAATGATAAAGGTTTCCCCAAAGCTGTGATTCGCGCTTGATGTCGATGAGATCGACCTGAACATCGAGAGCATCGCCACGGTGCGTAATCCTTCCTGACAACACAGCATTGACATTTAATTTTGCGCCTATTTCTTGAACATCAATATCCTTGCCTTTGAAGCGGAACACTGTGCTGCGGGGAACCACCCTGAGCGACCTAGACCTCGACTCGGCGCTCACCCGCGCGCCCAAGCTCGCCCTCGTGGACGAGTTCGCCCAC
>JADGQA010000336.1 GCA_017882185.1 Bacteroidota bacterium | reverse complement strand
TACAAAATCCTCTACGCCTACCTTACTGATCCGAGGAATAGGGATGTCGTCCGCCCCGCAACAAGTAAAGAGCTGGCCCTGCTGTCCCAATCTGCCTCACCATAACCCTTGACAATACCCCTCCCGTGTGTTATATTTAAATTGATATATTTTAAATTTGAATGAAAACAACAAAGCAGTACGGGAAGAAGACCGATACGGCGCTCAGTCTCTGGGTGAAGCTCGCTCGCGCACACGACACGTTTGCTAAAATGACGGATGAGGATATCCGTACATACGGTCTCACGACGCCCCAATTCGGTGTCCTGGAATGCCTTGGTCATCTGGGTCCGATGACCCTCGGCGAGTTGTGCAGGAAGCAACTCGTAAGCGGTGGCAATATGACTGTTGTCGTGGACAATCTCGAAAAGGAAGGACTCGTCGGACGGATTCCGAGCAAAGACGACCGGCGAGCCATTCTCGTCCGGTTGACAGCAAAGGGGAAGAAGCTGTTCGATGAAATCTTTGTCAAGCACGCAAAGTGCGTCAGCGCTCTCGCAGGTGTCCTGACAGAGAAGGAACAGGGCGATTTGGCCCTCTTATTGAAGAAATTAGGGACTTCATTGGGCAAAAGGAACTAATCGGTTTTTTTTGGGTTATTACTTTAAATTCAAACTATTCAAATTCGTTCATTTAATGAAAGGATCCGTGCTATGCACTCTGCAGTTTTGTATCTGGGAAGAATCCTGTTCGGCGGCTTTTTCATTCTGAGCGGCTATGGTCACTTCGCAAACCTCCAAATGATGGCAGGCTATGCGCAATCGAAAGGTGTGCCTGCAGCCAAAGCGGCAGTCGCCGGCACGGGACTCTTGCTGCTCATCGGCGGGATCAGCACTCTTTTCAACTTCTACCCTGTCGTCGGTCTGGCAGCACTCATCCTGTTCCTCGGTCCCGTGACATTCGTGATGCACGCATACTGGAAAATCCAGGACCCCATGGCAAAAATGGGTGAGCGCGTGAATTTCATGAAGAATCTTGCGCTTCTTGGCGGGACGCTCATTCTCCTATCCGGCATTCTCAGTTAAGGGGGCACAGCAATCTCGCTGGAATGAATTCAATGATCAACGGCATTCATCATATTACTGCACTCGCAAGCGATCCACAAAGGAACCTCGACTACTACGTCGGCGTCCTGGGATTGCGTCTGGTAAAGCGCACGGTGAATTTCGATGCCCCGGATGTCTATCATCTCTACTACGGCGATGAGATCGGCCAGCCTGGCACCATCCTCACGTTTTTCCCGTTCCCGGATGCAGTCCGTGGGAAACACGGGATCGGGGAAATCTCCGCCGTCGCGTTCCAGGCTCCCCGGGGTTCTCTTGAATTCTGGGTCGAACGACTATCCCGATATGGAATTCACATTGACGGGCCGTTCAGACGGTTTGATGACGAGCTTATTGCGTTTCAGGATCCAGACGGGATGGCCATTGAGCTTGTATTCTCGGATTCGCAATCTTCTTATCGCCATTGGAGCGATAGTCCGGTTCCTGCAGAATTCGCAATCCGTAGATTTCACGGAGCGACCCTTCAACTTGGGAGCCGCAATGAAACAGACGATGTTCTCCAGGAGACTTTGAAATTCCGTTTTACCGGACAAAACGACAATCGATTTCGGTACTTGATCGGAAGCAATGAGAGTGAAGCTGCGATCGACCTTCTTATCAACCCGACATTGCCCCGGGCGCGGCAATCCGCAGGTTCCGTACATCACATTGCCTGGCGTGTCACCAATGAGGCATCCCAGCAGCAGTGGAGAGAACGATTGATCGGCGTCGGTATGCACCCCACGGAAATGCTCGACCGGCAATATTTTCAGTCCGTCTATTTTCGCGAGCCTGGTGGAGTTCTATTCGAGATCGCGACGGATTCTCCGGGATTTGCGATTGATGAACAAGTCGAGAAGCTTGGCACGGAATTGAAGCTACCTCCATGGCTCGAACCGGAACGGTTGAAGCTGGAGCGAATACTTCCACCAATTGATTTGAAGAATACATGCCTAGTTGGATGAGTATAAGCTGCCAACCGCGCTCTATTTGCCATTTCGTTGTTGTTCGTCATCACAGGATCCGTCCGGTTTGCGCTGGTACGCTGATTCTGCGGAACAATTCAAACGGTTCAGGTGTTCGAGTAAGGTAGCAATGACCGATATTTTTCACGTCTGACACATAAGCGTCAGTTGGAGGATGAGGGCGTGGAATCCAACATCAGAAAAGCAGTAAAGAACTGTTTCACACTATCAGAGGTATAGCGAAAATGAACCAATATATGATCGACATCGAACTTCCCCAGCCCATCACCGAGGAATTTGCCGGATTGATTCCGAGTCAACGCGCGATGGTCAACGTGCTCATGGGTGAAGGCAAGATCGCAACCTATTCCCTGTCGATGGATCGATCACGACTGTGGGTCATCGTCAATGCTGAATCGGCTGAAGGTGCACGTGGCATCATTGCTTCGTTTCCCATTATTCCCTTTATCAAGTTCAGAATGAATGAACTCGCATTTCATAACAGCGTCCGATTCCTCCGTCCGCAGTTCTCGTTGAACTGAAGTCGGACGCGGGCCGGTTTCGTTGAGCGCCGGTCGCTGGATTATTTTGAAAGGAAGAGAACCTTGTGAGAATAAGCAGCATAGAACTACGAACCGCAAACCTGGACCGTCAGAGGGATTTCTACGTGGACGTGCTCGGATTCGAGCCGGTCGAACGTGACAACGGCGATCTTGAGCTGTATTCCGACATCGATGGTGATGCACTCATTGTTCTTAGCGGATCTCCGGAAGCACGGCCGAGATCCGAGTTTACCACGGGACTTTATCACGTCGCAATTCTCATGCCCGACCGAACAGAGCTCGCCAGGGCTCTTGCCCGATTGGCAGAGAAACGATATCCCCTGCAGGGCTTTGCCGATCACGGCGTGAGCGAGGCAATCTATCTTGCCGACCCCGACGGTAATGGCATTGAATTGTACAGAGATCGCTCCCGTGAGGAGTGGCCGAGGAAGAGTGGAGAGATCGAAATGTTTACCAAACCCCTCGATCTTGAAAATCTTCTTTCAGAGCTCGGCGA
>JADGQA010000335.1 GCA_017882185.1 Bacteroidota bacterium | reverse complement strand
GGAAAGTTGACCAGCAAGCCGTTGTCTGTGCTGCTCGGTGGTCGCACTGTTGAGGATTATCCGCTGTACCGTGCAATCTCCCAGCGATCCCCGAAAGAAATGGCTAAAGACGTTGCGAAATATCGATCAGAAGGATACCGGAAATTCCAGCTCAAGGTCGGTGGTGATCCTGATGTCGACATCAGGCGAATCAAAGAAGTTCTTGGTGTGTTGAAGCCTGGTGATATCCTTGTCGCTGATGCGAACACCGGTTGGCTGCCCCATCAAGCCATTCGTGTGGTCAATGCGCTTGAAAGCGAGGATTTTTATATTGAAGCGCCTTGTGTCACGCACGAAGAATGTCTCACTGTCCGACAGCACACAAAGCTTCCGTTTGTCATTGACGAACTCATCACGGGCATTTCTCCGTTTTTGAGAGCATATGGCGATCACCTCATGGACGTCGTCAATATCAAGATTTCGCGCGTTGGCGGACTAACCAAAGCCGTGCAGCTTCGTAATCTGTGTGAGTCACTCGGGATCGTTATGACTATCGAGGATAGTTGGGGAGGAGATATTGCGACTGCAACGATTGCTCACCTCGCAGGAAGTACCCGCCCCGAATTTCTCTTTACTTCAACGGATTTCAATAGCTATATTGATCTCCGTGTCGCACCCGACGCGCCGATGCGAAAAGAGGGAAGGCTTTCAGTTCCTTCACGGCCTGGCCTCGGAATAACTATCGACGAGAAAACACTCGGTGAACCTGTCGTTAGCTGCGGTTGATGATTGTATAGCAGATTGTTTCAACATAACCTCGGGTTCATTCTCACGCAAAACGCCAGCATTTCCTCCTACCATTTCACGAAAGGTGTATTCATGAAAAAGGTTCGATTCATTCTTTGTGTCATGATGGTCCTCTGCTCAATCCTGCCTCTTTGGTCGCAAGTGCAGAACGATTCTCTGCTGACTCTTGACAGGATATTCAAGAGTAGGGAGTTTACTGGCGACCGCTTTGGCCCCGCTCGCTGGCTTGACAATGGCTCATCGTACACGACCGTCGAGCCGTCGGAGACTCAAAAGGGTGCAAGAGATATCGTGAAGTACGACACCAAAACAGGAAAGCGGGAGATCCTCGTGTCAGCCGCGAAGATTATTCCCTTGGGTGAAAAGGAACCGTTGAGCATTGATGACTATACGTGGTCTCCTGATGGCAAACTGCTTCTTTTGTATACAAATTCGAAACGGGTTTGGCGCCAGAATACCCGCGGCGATTACTGGGTGATCAATTTAGCAGCGTGGAGCATGAAAAAACTTGGAGGCAATGCCGAGCCATCAACCTTAATGTTTGCAAAGTTTTCACCAGACGGGAAGAAAGTCGGTTATGTGAGCGAACACAACCTCTACGCCGAAAATCTTGATGACGGAAATATCACACAATTGACGAGCGATGGGTCGACGACCATTATTAATGGAACGTTCGACTGGGTGTACGAAGAGGAGTGGGATGCCCGGGATGGATTTCGATGGAGTCCCGACAGTAAATTGATTGCCTATTGGCAACTCGATGCGTCTGGTGTGCGTGATTTCTATCTGATCAACGACACGGACTCGCTGTATTCGTACATCATCCCTGTGCAATATCCGAAAGTCGGCACAACATTATCCGCGTGCAAGGTTGGCGTTGTCAATGCTGACGGAGGAGCGACCACGTGGATGAACGTGTTAGGCGATACGCGGAACAATTACATACCGCGCATGGAGTGGTCAGACAATTCCAAAGAAATCGTGTTTCAGCATATGGATCGTGCTCAGCATACGGATCAGGTGATGCTCGGCGATGCGTCTACGGGGACTGTGCACACGGTCCTCAAGGACAGTGACTCGACGTGGTTTGAAATTGTGGATGATCTTCAATGGTTTGACAAAGGCAAGCGGTTCAGTTGGGTGAGTGAAGATGATGGTTGGCGTCACGTGTATATGGTCTCGCGCGATGGGAAGGAAAAGAGTCTCCTCACTCCTGGTGACTACGATGTGGTTCGTATTGTCAGAATTGATGACGACGGCGAGTGGATGTACTTCATCGCATCTCCCGACAATGCAACACAACGATACCTTTTCAGAGTCCGGATGAACGGGAAAGGGAAAATGGAGCGGATAACGCCGGTCAACGAACCTGGATTCCATTCATACGGGATTTCCCCGAACGGAAAATGGGCGTTCCATACCTTTTCTTCGTTTGATTCGCCGCAGACGATCGAGCTCGTGAGTCTGCCAAATCACAAGGTGGTTCGCACACTCGTCGACAATGCCAAACTCCGTGGGAACCTGAAGAAGATTGCGTGGGGCAAAGACGAGTTCTTCAAAGTCGATATTGGGAATGGTGTTTCGCTCGACGGGTGGCTCATGAAGCCTTGGAATTTCGACCCCTCGAAGAAATATCCCATTCTCGTTTATGTTTACGGCGAGCCGGCTGCACAAACAGTGCTCGACGCGTGGAGTTCGCGCAATAGCTTGTGGCACGAAATGTTGACGCAACAGGGTTATGTCGTTCTCAGCGTCGATAATCACGGGACTCCCGCGCCGCGTGGTAGGGCGTGGAGAAAGAGCATTTACAAACAGATCGGTATCATCGCTTCAAAAGACCAGGCCGAGGCGATGAAAGTCATCAGGACTTGGCCGTTCGTAGATTCGACCCGGATTGCAATCTGGGGATGGAGTGGAGGAGGCTCGATGACGCTCAATATGATGTGCCGCTATCCTGATCTCTATCAAACCGGCATGGCCGTGGCTCCGGTTCCTGATGAGCATCTGTATGATGCAACGTACCAGGAACGCTACATGGGGCTGCCCAAGGGCAATCCGGACGGCTTCCGCGACGGCTCGCCGATCACCTTCGCCAAAAACCTGAAGGGACATCTGCTCATTATCCACGGAACGGGCGACGACAACGTCCATTACCAGGGTTTCGAGGCGCTCGTCAACGAGCTCATCGCCCGGGGCAAACAATTCACCATGATGTCCTACCCCAACCGCTCGCACGGGATCTACGAGGGGCCGGGCACGACGATGCACCTTTATACCCTGATGACGAATTTCCTCTTGGCCCACCTTGCTTCGGCCGGCTCCTT
>JADGQA010000334.1 GCA_017882185.1 Bacteroidota bacterium | reverse complement strand
GGGAGCCTTGGCTGGCTGCGAGGGACCCGCGACGGAGTGTTTGAGGCGTGGCAACCGTTGATCGGAGCCGATGCACAGGAATTCTTTGCAGTGGGCGATCTTAATGGAGATGGAATCGCAGAAATTGCCATTTCGCAAACGGCGAAGGGGACTATTATGATCTACAATGGTGCGATCATGTTTACGAGAGGAAACAATGGCAAGGGCCGGTAGACTGATCATAGCACCAGTTCTGATTCTCTTCGGCATCAACGCTCACGCTCAACAAATTGGCACACTCCGGCAAACGATGCGATCATTACGAGGTGATCCCGCAATCAGTTCCATCGCTTTTCCTGACACGGGAACGATCAAGTGTGCAACTCCCTACGTGTTGGCCATTCACTCCCGCTGGAATCTCCTCACCCCTCAATCAAGGGCCGGACTATCGCAGGTCATGCAAAGACCGATACTGCAGACAAGCAGGCTCAGTCCATCCGGCAGATTCCGGATCCATTACGATACACTTGGGTCCAACAAGCCGGCCCTCATTGCGGCAGCACAAGATGTACCGAACTCAACGAATGCCTACATCGATTCCGTCGCGAACGTCCTGGACTATGTATGGACGTACGAAGTTGATACGCTCGGTTATGATCCCCCACCTTCTGACGGCAACCAGGGAGGTGGACCAGAATTCGATGTTTATATCCAGGACCTCGGTCCCGGTGAGTTTGGGTATACAGATTGGCTGGATACTGATGCGATTCCAACCCCCTATAATATTCGTTATGCAACATTCATCGTGATCGACAATGATTTTCTGGGTCTTCGGACCCCGGGTATGGATGGGCTCAAGGTTACTTGCGCTCATGAATTTCACCACGCCATCCAGATCGGAGCATATGGCATGTGGTCGGAAAGTGATTTCTATTTCAACGAGCTCACGTCGTCGTGGATGGAAGATGTAGTTTACACACAGGTTAACGATTACTATTACGACGTCGTAAATTACTACCGGGGATTCAGGGACTCGCAAGGTCGCGCGCTCTCCTTTACGTATTACAATAGGGGTTCGTTCGCCGGCTATGAACGGAGCATCTTCGGCCATTTTCTGGCCAAACGCTATGGCAGGGATATCATGAAGGACATTTGGACTGGAATTCGTACAGAGCCGTTCCTCCAGAGTGCTCGTGATGTCTTTACCCACCGTGGGACTGATTGGAATACGGAGTTTTCCCAGTTTACGTATTGGAACTATTTTACTGCAGAACGCGACACGGTGGGATTCTACCCTGAAGGAAAATACTATCCGAGATTCATGCCAAACCTCTCGGCTAATTTCTCCGGCAATTCAAGTGCGATTTTATCGGGTGCCTATGCACTCTCATCATCAATGTTCGAGTTTCATCTGCCCCAGGATACACTCACGGCGATTATTGCGAACACAGATTTCGATGCGGCGTTGAATCAGGATAACTCCGTGAGACAAGTGGAAGTCGATCTCACGAAAGGTCTGTTGACTATTCCTCACGTGGCGTTATCGAACGGATACAATGTCGGGATTTCGACGGCAGATCCGAACAAATGGCGCTCGTTTTATGCGCTCTCATCAACAAAAACCGATATTCCGAAACTGAAGCTTCAAGCATCTCCAAATCCGTTTCGGCTGACAGAATCATCGCAACTTCTTCTGCCGCTGAATGCTGTGACAGGATCGAGGGCCACTGTCTATTTTCTCTCGAGCTCACTGACGATGCAATATTCCGGAGAGTTTGACGTGAAGAACCAGTTCGGGAATCAATTCATAATCGTACCATCCTTTGCAATCCGCTCACGGCTGTCGTCCGGGATCTATTTTGTGGTCGCAAAAATCGCCGACAGCGAATATACGTGGAAGGTTGCGATCGTCCAATGAACCACATTCACATCAGCGCTCGAAATATCTCGAAGACATTCAATCGTCGACAAATCTTCTCCGACATTTCATTCTCGACCTCAGCTCCCGGGTCCATCGCCATAACCGGGAAGAACGGGGCCGGCAAATCCACTCTCGCAAAGATCATCGCAGGAGTCCTGAGCAGTACTTCCGGCGAATTGTTGATTGAGCTTGACGGGAAAAAACTCGACGATGAGGCGAGAAAAACGCACATCGGGTTCGTTTCACCCTACCTGAATCTGTATGATGAATTCTCGGCGATGGAAAATCTCTTCCTACTAATGAGAATCCGATCCTCTCATGACTGCATGGATCACGAGATCGAGCCGCTTCTCAAACGCTTCAGTCTGTGGGAAAGAAGGGATGATGCAATCCGTGCATACTCTACTGGTATGAAACAGCGGCTTAAGTATGTATTTGCCCTTGCCCACTCTCCATCTGTGCTTATCCTCGACGAACCCACTGCCAACCTTGACAATGATGGCATAAAGGTTGTGGAAGATGTTGTGACAGAGCAAAAGCGATCCTCCATCCTTATCGTCGCTACGAATGATTCTGCGGAGGCGGCTTGGTGTGAAGAAAGTATCCGGCTTTGATATTTCTGACTAACCCAAAGAGAACGTCGCAATTACAGGAATGAAAGTGGCGAAAAACCGATGCAATCTTGCTGTTCTTGGCGGATTTTGCTAATTTGAGAATGATGAGTTTTTCAACAAGCACATATGCTTTAGTCGAAAAGGATGTCAGATCCGAGATCAGGACAAGGTACGCCTTCAATGCACTCCTGATGTTTGTCGTTACGGCTGTCTCGACAATCCTGTTTGCATTGCGGTCAGACAATCCTTCAGTTGAGCTTTTGTCAGGAATGTACTGGGTCGTAATTTTCTTCACCGCAATGTCGGGATTGTCAAGAATCTTCGTGAGCGAAGAAGAACGAGGAACAGTCCTTGTTCTGCAATTGATAGCATCGCCAACAGTCATCTATTTTGGCAAACTGATGTTCAATTCCGCACTGACGCTCGTACTCACCACCGCGGTCACGATTCTCTACGTACTGTTTTTTCCCGGATTCGTCATCAACTCGTATGAAATCCTTTTTTTCACAGTCCTTCTGGGAAGTCTGGGATTTGCAGCATCGGCGACGATCATCGCAGCCATTATTGCAAAAGCAGGAGCGAGAGGAACTCTCTATCCTGTCCTCTCGTTACCA
>JADGQA010000333.1 GCA_017882185.1 Bacteroidota bacterium | reverse complement strand
ACATCGTTTTCGATCTATTCGCTTGATTTGTCCAGCGGGCAATGACCTGATCATCATACCGCAAGTCAACGTACTGGAGGTTTTGCAGCCCTTGTTCCCGAATTACCTGGTTCCAGAATGCGTCAAGTCGTACGAGTTTGTCGGCGATATTGCCTTCGCCAAAAATGACGGGAACACCACCTTCAGCCGTATAGAATACCATGTCACTGTCGCCTCGAATCTGTATTTCAGATATGAGATGGTAGAGCTCGCTATTGACCATCTTTGCTGCTTGAAGGACTTGCAGGGCTTCCAGCACATGCGAATCGTGTACCGTGCTCCCAAAAGATATTGTTCCTCCCAACCTCAGACCACTCAACACAGGCAAGTCGAACAAAGCCTTCGAAATCGAATGCGGCAGAATGACTCCGTCTTCGTCCAGATAAACGATATCAGGCCTGTTCACCAAGGCAATGGGAGTTCGCTCCACGACAGTAAGCTGAATTGTCGATGGCAGATTTCGCTCGACTGTCGCCTCCTTGATGTAGCATTGACTTAAAAGATTCCTCTGAATTGCTTTGAGGTCAACATCATAGATCAGTGAGCCGCGCTTCACCTGGGCAAGCTGGAACAGTTCATTTGCTTCAACAATTCGGTTACCCTCGAGCGTCACTCGAGTGACTTTCAGGCTCGATTTCCAAAAGTTCGCAAAGACAATCAACCCGATGAACATAGCGAGCAGCCCAAGGAGCCCATATTTTCTTGTGCGCGAACCGCTCATGAAACCTGTCCGATCATTTTTTGTTGAAAGCCATAGAGCTTCACTTCCAACTCCAACTGAATACCGGAATTTTGATAGACCGTCCGCCGGGTAAGCTCAAGAAGCTGAATAATTTCTGTTGCCTTTGCCGCTCCAAGATTGACGATGAAATTCGCGTGCTTCTCGGAGATCTGAGCATTTCCTATTCGCTTGCCCTTGAGGCCTGCCTGTTCAATGAGTTTTGCCGCGAACGTATTGGCAGGATTCTTGAACATACTTCCCGAGTTCGGCAATTCGAGAGGCTGTGTTTCGTTCCTTTTCAATATCAGTTCACGACGGCGCTTGGCCAGATCTTCTCTGTCTCCTTTCGGCAATTGGAATGTGGCACTCAAGACAACATCGCTCTCAAAGGCAGAATGACGATAGGAGAACTCGGCATCTTTTTTCGAAATCCTCATGATCTCGCATCCGCGGAGAATCTCAACTTCCACCAAGTGAGCGGATATCTCCCCGCCGTGGGCACCCGCATTCATGACAACAGCCCCTCCAATGGTCCCGGGTATCCCGGCCAGCATTTCCACACCGGATAAATCGTGCTGGATACAAAAATCCACGAACTTCTGAAGCCAGACGCCCGCCTCTGCAATAACGCAGTCTCCTCCCATCCGAACACTGGATAATGCGGTTTCAAGATTGATGACTGCACCCCGTATCCCTTCATCGCTCACAAGAATGTTACTACCGCGGCCCAAGATGAGAACAGGAAAACCATTTTGCTGGAAATATTTCGCGATCTCAACCAGATCATTTCTGTCCGCCGGCTCGACATAATAGTCAGCTGCCCCGCCAACCCGCATCCACGTGTACTTCGAAAGCGACTCATCGAGAAGAATCGTGCCGCGGAGGAATTTCTTTATGTCACTCAGAGAAACCATTGGTCAAGGAAAAAGGTGGAATTCAAAAGGAAAAAGTACCGTACGTCTTGTTCGAATCTCTTCCGAAAACTCATTTATGTCTCGCCTTTCCATTTTCATTTTTACTTTTTCATTCTTACTTGTTTCAAATATTCTTCCCCGTACTTCCAAATATCTCCCGCTCCCATCGTTATGACAATATCACCGGTTTTGACCGTTTTCTGCAGGAAGGAAGGCACACTTGTTTTGTCAGGAACATAGTGCACATCTTTGTGACCGAATTGTTTCGCCGCGTTCGCGATGAGTTCGCCCGTCACTCCCTGGATCGGTTCTTCACGCGCTGGATATACATCCGTCACAACCAGTACGTCAGACAAAAGAAACGCCTTGCCGAAATCTTCATAGAAATCTCTCGTCCTCGTGTATAAGTGTGGTTGGAATACACAGACAACTCTTCTGCGCCATCCGGCTTTCGCACCTGAGAGGGTCGCTCTACATTCCGTCGGATGGTGGGCATAGTCATCGTAGACAGAAATTCCATCCACCTCTCCTTTGAGTTCCCAGCGTCGAAAGACACCGCCAAATTTCTCAATTCCCGATTTTATTTTTTCAAACGGAATTCCGAGTTCCAAGCCAACGCTGATTGCTGCAAGCGAATTCTGGACGTTGTGCTTGCCGGGAACCTGAAGAGTAATGACTCCAAGTTCTGCCTTGTTTTTGACAACGGTAAACGTACTCGTGTTGTTTTTGTGATGAATATCGACTGCCTGTGCGTCTGCCTGCGGATTGAAACCATACGTGAGGATCTTCTTTTTCCTCATTTTTGGCATAATATCCTGCAGCGCTGGCTCGTCGAGACACAACACGATGAAACCATAGAACGGTACTTTGTTCGCGAATTGAATGAATGCTCCTTTGATATCATCGAGGTCTCGATAACAATCAAGATGGTCGGTCTCGAGCGTCGTCAAAACCGCGATTGTCGGCGTAATCGAAAGAAATGATCGGTCAAATTCGTCCGCTTCAACGACGATGAAATCACCTTTGCCCAGACGGGCATTGGTGCCACCGAGACCGCTCAACTTGCCGCCAACGATCACCGTTGGGTCCAGGCCACCCTCCATGAGAACGAGACTGATCATGGATGTCGTCGTGGTTTTGCCGTGCGTACCTGCGATACCGATGCCGTACTTAAGGCGCATTACTTCTGCAAGCATCTCCGCTCTTCGGACGGTCGGAATTTTTCTGCGCTGCGCTTCAAACACTTCCGGATTGTCCAGAACGACAGCCGATGAGTAGACAAGAGTATCGACGTCCGGCGTAATATTTTCCGCCTTGTGTCCCTCGTAGATGGTTGCTCCGAGTTTCTTGAGACGGTCCGTAACTTCCGATAGAGATTTATCCGATCCGCTCACCTTAAAGCCCTGATCAAGCAGAATCTCAGCAATGCCGCTCATTCCGATGCCACCGATACC
>JADGQA010000116.1 GCA_017882185.1 Bacteroidota bacterium | reverse complement strand
GTCCAACTATGTTCCTCCCGACGGGAAAATCCGTCTAACGACCCAGGAAGGGAATGGCACCGTGGTTATCAAGGTTGCAGACAATGGAAGTGCCATTCCGCCTCAGTTCAAGAACAGAATCTTTGAACCTTTCGTGAAAATTGTCCAGGAGAAAGGAGTGGGCCTCTCGCTTGCACTTGCAAAAAGAGTGATCGAAGTACAGGGGGGGTCCGTCGAAATTGACTCGACGGAGGGGAAAGGAAACACGTTCACGATTACGATGCCGCTGACAAAATAACCAGATCCCTCAGGTGCTTTTTGTTGCCAGACCGACGATTGATAACCCGAACGGCATGGGGATGTGACCGATGAGGTTCTGTTCGAGGCTAAATGTTTCAGTCAAGAGAGAATTAAGAATTTGAGAGGGGATTTTTAGTGTCTGGTCAATTTTCGGTGGGAACATCTTCTCTCCAAGCCGTCCGACCAAGGCAACTGGAAAAAGAATAGTATTGAAGTACGACAAGAGCCGCAGTTTCAGTCCCGCCTCTTCAAGCACACGCCGCAATCCGGACTTCACGTATCTTCGCTTGTGGAAATTGATCTCATCGTGCCGAGTCCAGAGAAATTGGTATGCCGGCACGGTGACGAGGACGGATCCGCCCGGATTCAGGAAGCGAGATGCGAGCCTGATAATCCCTTTGTCGTCATCGATATGTTCGATCACGTCAAGGAGGAGAATGAGATCAAACTTCAAATCAGGATAGGGGAACGCATCCAGGGTGCATTGAAACACTTTGTCAAGATTCCGGCGCTTGCAGAATTCAATGGCAAGAGGAGATGTATCCGTACCATACGCGTCGTATTGCTGTGAAAGAGAGGCCAGGACAGCCCCCGTACCGCATCCGACATCCAGCACTCGGGAGCCCTTCGCAAGATGGATCTTGTTTTCAATGATATGATGAACAATTCTCTGGCGTGCGACAAACCACCAATGATTGGTCTCGACTTCGTAGAATTTGTGGTAGAGTTGCTCCTCCACTAGTAAGCGCCCTTCCGGAATTTCCGCTTCACCCGGATCAAGCCGTTGATATCGTCAATCGCGGTGCTTACAATTTTCACCCGACTGTCCATGTCCTCAACCCAGCTGACCGGTAAGTCAAAAATCCGGTATCCGAGTCTTTCGCCGATGACCAGGAGTTCTGTGTCAAAAAACCAACCGTTGTCTTCAATCTTCGGCAGGAGCTCGGCAGCGGCCTTTTTGGTAATCGCTTTGAAGCCGCACTGGGCATCCGAGAATTTCGTAAAGAAAAAAGCCTTAACCATGAGGTTGTAGATCCTGGATATCGTTTCGCGTTTGATGCTCCTCTTGGTCGTCGAAGCCTTGAGCAGTCTTGAACCAATCCCGATGTCAAATCCACCACTCACGAGGGCTTCAATGAGCGGGGGAAAAGCAAACAAATTGCTCGAAAGATCGACATCCATGTAACTCAGGATATCGGCTTGAGATTCCATCCAGGTTTTTCTCAATGCGCGTCCCCGACCCTTTTGGTCGAGATGCACGACCCGCACATTCGAAAACTCCTTGCTGAGTCGTTTCGCAACTTCAAGCGTTCCATCGATCGATGCGTTGTCCGCGACAACAATTTCCCAGTCAAACCTGCAATGCTGTCCCAAGAACGCGTGGAGTGATGCTATACTCGATGGGAGTATCTTTTCTTCGTTGTAAACGGGTATGGTGATGTTAACCAACATATTGAATTATGCTTTTCTTGGTTTGTTGATCAATTCCATCAAACTCTCCCCTGCCAGAAGAAGAACGAATGGAATGGCGGGGTAGAAATAGCGTGGCTCCGCATTTGTGCCAAGGTGAATAACGAAATAATAGACGATAACCGCGACAGGAAGAAGGATGAACGAATCCTTCCATCGTTTGCTTGCTGTGATCATTGCCAGGAGCAGAGCAGCCCCCTGAAGAATTATCAGAAACAGCTGGATCAACGTTCCGATTGGATAACGCATCAAATACTCAGTCATGGTCGAACCTGGTGACGCAGCAAAGAATTCTTTCGGCGGAGGCATGAATTTTGACGCTATGATTCCGTCAGGTCGAAGCAAAATCGGAATTCTCTTGAGCATGACTCCGGCATACCAAACCGGATTCGCGAGGATAATTCCAACGGCCTCCTTGAATCTCTTTCTGTCCCTTTCGATCCCGTTCGGATAGGCCCATGATCGGTATCCTTCCCGTTCGACCATGCGTACGTCGCCGTATACTGTACCAAGCGTGTCTCCAAACTGACTGATACCTTCCCAAAGACTGATACCGTTTCCCAGACCGAGCGGAAGAACGTGACCATCCGTCACTTCGTAATTCCGAATCGCATTTGGCAATATTCCGATTCCCATTCCCACGATTAACAGCAGGGATCTTCGGACTTTGTCCCGTGATCCCTTGAGTAGCAAGAAGGTCGCAATGATAAAGAAAGGAAGCAACATCACATCAGCACGCATGAGCATCCCTACCCCGAACGCGACGCCAGCGAGAATCCAATAGGTCTTTGAATATTCGCTCTGTTGTGAGCGAATGATGAGCCACACTCCGAGAATCAGGAAGAATGGGACGGCTGCATCAGGAAGAACTGCAACGTCAAACCGGGCGCTGAGTGGCCAGCAGGCATAGAGCAGTGCCGATAGAAACGCTGTATTGTGAGAAAACAGTTTCAGAGCGATCTGGTACAGCAGAATTGCTGAGACCGCAGAAAGAAGAGCCTGAAAGATCTGTATGCCAATATAGGAAAAGAGCCAGTAGGGTACAAAAATGAAGAAGAGATAGCCCAGAGGACGATCGATCGAAGGCTGATATTCCCACTGCGACTGGGTGCTGGTTGTCGGCGCGACATCGACCTTGACCACGAGTCCCTTCCCTGCGAGAACATTGTCCGCCAGCATAGGGAACCCTTCGGATATACCGCCATAGTACACGGGGCCTTGATAAGCGAACGCAAAAAACATCCTCGCACAAATTGATGCCAGCACTATTATTAAGGTCTTGCTACGCATCAGCCACTAGATGTCCTATTTCCATTTGGATTCTGGCCGGCACCTTCGTCGTGACGGTAAGTTTGAGTGTCACGTTTCTTTCCCGCACTCCATAGGTTCGAGAAAACCAGGACTCCGTCTGCGAGAATTCGCCAACATCAGCTTTGATCGTGTATCGGCCATGACGCCCAATGGCAACGGCTTCCCGGGGATTCGCGATCCGTACTTGAACTCCAGGGTAGAAATGCAGGTAACTCTCGAGCAGGTGCGTCCCTGATCCATCGAGAACATCACTCAGTTTCATGATTCGTGTCCGTTTGTCCAATTCGATACGACGTCGGTGGATAACCGGCGATGGGAGCGTGTCGTAGGCATGGTGCTGGGCCTCAAAAACGTCTTGCTGATCGGACACCTTCCACTCTAGAACCTGAGGATTGGTCGAATCTTTCAAGATCATCCATAGACCGACAAAAGTCGCGATTTCCTTGCCATCCACGACAATCGTATTGTGCGATTTTGTGCTTCTCAAATCCTGCCGCATTGCGACGTCGAACGTGTAGGCGTACGTGCCTGAATCGACTATCAATGGTTCTCCGTTTACCCAATATTCGAAGCTTAACGTGTCGTTATGACCGTGTCCACCCATGCCGCCCATGCCGATATCTCCGGCATCAGCCATGACGTGCACATCCTTTCCTCTCATGATATAGAAGCCCCCTTCGGGAAATGCCTTCGAGCCGGGCTCTTTGATTTCTGCTTTGAGCATTTGGTGTTTCTCAAATCCTTCTCCACCGAACAACCATAATGCGTCCTGATGGAATTTCCCTGCCGCATTCTTGAAGTCGGCCCGGCCGAAAAGAATAGCTCCAACAGAAAGAACGTGCCGGTGGTCATTAATATCATTGTCCACGATGAATCGGAATAATCGTCCGTCATCTGCATCACCGAAGAGCGGAATCGAACCATCGGGGCGGAGATAATAATACACGAATTCGAACATGTTTTCCAACCGCTTCATGAACGAAGGCGCAAGCCGAACATTGTTCTTCGAACAGAGAATCGTTGCGGTATAGAACAACTCGATGACAAGCCTCTGGTAGCTGGTTGATTTTTCAAAATCGACGCCGTCAGCAAATACCTGCGCTTCCATTTCGTTCTCAAGATTCTTCGTCCCCCAAGAAATCCATGACTTCCCGAAGCGCGTATGCCGGAAGAAGATGCCGAGGACGATGAGGCCCACAATATCCGAAAGGAAGTGGTTTCCGCTTCGCCACGAGTATTCGAGATGGTACTTGATGAAGACACCGTGCAGGTAGAGGTTTTTGAAGAACTTCAACCAGAATTGCTCTGGAATGGACTTGGATTCACAGAAGAAATAGTACCCCGCGATCCAGTTGCTTGCGCGGATTGCCACCTCCATCGCGACCGCCCAATTGACCCCAAGGCCCAGTGGGTTTTTTTCGATCCAGTCGTCAACGAGCTGGACAAATTTCTGTGCATATTTCTCGTCTCGTGTCAGCCAGTATGCTTTCCCAAGCCACCACACCTGATGAAACCGGCTGAGTTCCCACGGAACCTTGACATCGGTAGGATTCTTCAAATCCATGATGTCGAGGTGTGAAGGCATTTTCACATCCCACACTTTTCCACTCTTAAAATCACGGTGCCAATTGATTTTCTCACCGAGATGCACCTTCCCGGAACCCAGAGTATCGAAATTGTTATCGAGAGCATCCTGAGCGTCGGAGAGAATGAGTTCTTCGCTTTGCGTCTTCGTCAGCAGGTTGAGAAAGAAGTCTTTTTGATTGCGTGGATGGAACAGGAATCTGAGTCGTAACTGTTCGTGCATCGACTCGACAAAATTACTCGCGGATTCTTTCGACCCGCACAATCCTATAAATTTCTCATCCTTGAGTCCGACGAGACGCGTTCTTAGCCAGTGTTTCCAGGCAATGGGCCGCAGAATCCTATTCTCGCCAAGTTTCCAATAGTAGGACGGGGATTTGAGGAGTAGTCTGACCATTACACTAATCCTGGCATTTGGCAACACCAAACGATATTCATCTCAGATGCTGGCCTTGATTGCACCAACGATGTAGTCTTGTGTTGCTTCGTCAAGGTATGGATGCATAGGAATACTGAACACCTTCGCCGCGATTCGTTCACTCACAGGGAAATCCCCTCTCTTGTAACCAAGATCTTTGTATGCATCTTGAAGATGCAGCGGTTTCGGATAGTAAATTGCCGTTGGGACATTGTTGGCTTTCAGTTTTGACATCACTGCATCACGGTTATCCGTGAGGACGGAGTATTGCGCCCAGCAACTGATGCAATCCGGATTGACATAGGGCGTCACGACCGATCCCTTGAGCATTTCGGAATATCTCTTCGCGACCTTCTCCCGCAACTTCAACTCCTCGTCGAAGATCTCCATTTTTGCCAGCAGTACCGCGGCCTGCATCGTATCCAGTCTCCCATTGATGCCAATCCGCACGTTGTCGTATTTGTCGACTCCTTGTCCGTGCACTCGAATCGAACGGAGCTTCTCATCCACTGTGTCATTATTCGTGAATATTGCTCCACCATCGCCATAACAACCGAGGGGCTTGGCAGGAAAGAATGATGTCGCGGCAATGTCCCCAAAAGAACAGGTTTTCCCTCCTTTGTACATACCTCCAAATCCCTGCGCGGCATCCTCAAGAACGAAAAGGCCGTACCGTTTGGCAATCGTTACGATCGCGTCATAGTCCGCCGGCTGGCCAAAGAGATCAACGGGAATGATTCCTCGCACGCGTAACCCAGTCTTCTTCTCTAAGAATGTCTCAATTGCTTTTTCAAGACCCGCGGGATCAATGTTGTACGTTCGTTCATCGATATCAACAAAGACGGGCGTCGCGCCGGTCAAAGAAACAACTTCAGCTGTCGCAACAAATGTGAACGGAGGAGTGAAAATAGCTTCGCCCGGCTTTACATCATACGCCATGAGTGCCATCAGCAATGCATCCGTCCCATTTCCACAGCTGACGCAATGTTTCATCCCAACGTAGCGTGCGAGGGTCTCTTCGAGCTCTTTGACCTCCGGGCCAAGGATATAACTTCCGTGGTCCAAAACTTTAGCAATACGCCGATCGACGTTTTCGCGAATCCTTTTCTGTTGCGTTTTCAGATCAATGAAATCTATTTTTGGGGGAATGGTCGTTGTCATTCGTTCCTCTTTCGTAGTCAGGATTTATGAGCAGGCTTTACGTACTATAGCACTTCTTGTGTAGTCAATTTCAGGTTTTTAACAAGGGCTTCACGGCTTCAATCACTCGTTCTGCATTCCGTTTCCAGGAAAACCGATTGATAGCATCAGTACGGGCTGCGTTACCAAGACGTCTGCATAGATTCGGATCCATCGCAAGTTTCTGAATTTTGTCGGCAAGGTCGGCGTGGTCACGGTGCTTCATCAGGAGTGCATTGAAGTTGTCAGTCAGAATGTCACCTATCTGACCAACGCCGCTTGCCACAATGGGCTTCCCCATTCCCATGTATTCAAAGAGTTTTGTCGGCGAGCCAAAGAACACCGTTCCATCCTGATTTTGCACGTGAGGAGAAAGCAGGATATCGCACGCACTCAAATGAGCTGGAATATCGGAATAAGGGACCGAACCGGTCAGCACGGCGTATTTACCGACGCCGTCTTCTTGAATAATGCGCTCAACTTCGCCTCTAAGATTTCCGTCACCGACGATCAGGAATCGTACGTTTGGATTCTGAGCAACCGTCGGTTTGATTGATCGCGCGAGGACTTCCACTCCGTGCCACGCTCCAAATGTGCCAACAAATCCAGCAACAAAGTTGTTCTGAAATCCATATTTCTTGCGAACGGTCGATCCATCAACGCTGGGATTGAATCGTTCCGGGTCAACGCCATTCGGATTGACAACAATTTTGGCACTATCAATCCCCATTCCAATCAGATCGTCTTTAATGACCTGCGATACCACCGGTATTACATTCGCGGCTTCCAATTGCACTTGCTCGGCCCGACGGCAAAGATACTCGAGGTAGATTCGGCCCCAGTTCTTCTTGACCCATACCTCGGAACCGTTGAACTCGAGAACGAGCGGGATTCCGATTTCGCGAGCTAATACCGAGCTGGCAAAATTGAATTCGCTGTGACGATGGTAAATGAAATCGGGCTTTTCCCTGACGATGATTCGGCGACCTTCCCTTAGTACCTGGTAATTGTAGGCGACGGAAAGCACTTCGGGTAAATTGCGATAGAGGGGCGAATAAGGGATCTGATAGAACGGCATTCCGTCATCGATCGGCAATGGGCCGCTGGACATCACGGCATACGAATGGCCGAGAGCGCGGAGTCCATCAAGAAATCCTTTTGTGTGTGAAAATGATCCTCCGTGGGTCAGATGACCATAAAAATCCGTTCGAAGAAATAGCGCCTTCATTCTGCAAAACCGAAAATCACTTGATTCCTTTGATGATCAAATAGAATCCCATCCACGATGCAAACAGATGTTGGTTGACAATATTTGCAGCGCCGGGCCAGTTACGCCGGATAGGATCACGAGTCGTGAATTCCAGCGATGAGAAACGGTTCATCATTGCTCTTACCTCAGAGCGCGTATATGCTTTTCCGAGCGGGTTCCTGTCCCCGTCATAAATCCGAATCCAGTCATCGGTCGCACTCAGTTCTTTCTTTCGGAGTCGTTTCATCAGTCGCATCACAGGAGATCCCAGGAACACGTGCAACGATTGCCGGTGGTACAACATCATGATAATTTTGCCTCCCGGCTTGAGAACCCGGTAGGTTTCGCTGATCGCCTTCGGCGTGTTTGGCGTGTGATGGAGCACTCCAAACGAATAGACCACATCAAATGAGTTGTCGGCAAACGGAAGTTGCTCAGCGTCAGCGGTCATTGCCTCCCCGGGTAGATTGTAGACAGCGAAACGCTTGCGAACGAGATCGATACTCTTTTCTGTGAGATCCACTCCCGTGACGATCGCTCCACCTCGAGCAAACTGAAGCAAATCCGTTCCCAAGCCGCACCCGATTTCGAGCAGGCGTTCCCCCCTATGGTCGCTGAATTCCATTACTTCCGACATGAACGGTTGGACCTGATATCGGAATTTCTCCACCTCATCGAAGAACTCGCGGCTCCCCCATTGCAGTCCTGTAAACTGGGTCCCGCACGGGTTTTCATTCCAGTAGTCCTTTACTTCGGCTTTCAACAGCTCGGAATCTTTTTCTTCAATCATGAGTCATTTATCGTTGGATGACGGATGGCTCAATGCAAGATATACCCAGGCTCGAGCAATGACACACATGCTCATGATCAATTCCAAGCAGAACCGCGGAACATCGGCGAACACGAATCGAACGACATCGACTTTCTTTGTTGCTCCAGCTTCGTCCATGATTAGACCATTTGGTGCACCGCAGACACACAAAAACGCACTCAGCCAGAATTGAAATCTTTGCAGAGTGAGATCCTTGCAGCCGAACGCCAAAACCTGTACCTTTTCCCGACGAAGAAGTCGGATGAGCTGAATAGGATTCGTTATCTGTTTTTCGTCAATCGGAACAATCGTCCATTCTGTAAAACCAAATGTTTGCTGCAGTCGCTGGCTGATCTGTTGCCCGTTGCCAGACAGAATCATGAGACTTCCTTTAGCCACGCGGGTTCCTCCACGGGTTGATCTTCCAAAAGAACGCCTTTTGTTCGATGTTCTCCCGGACGACGTACTTCTTCACTCGACTGTACCAGATTTCCGTGTCGTACATGTGATACAGTCGATGTTTGTATTGCTCATCAGGGCTCATTTTTTTCGACACGAGAGAAGGATTGCGTAGCACTTCCTCCAACGAATGCGGTATGTGAGTATTCGCCATGGCGTCGAAGATTTGTTCCTTGCCGTCAATAGTTGCCAGGACGACCTCGTGAGAGTCTCGTTTCTTTTTTCCCAGTCCTCGTGGATGATCGTGTGCGATCATGGAAAGCCAGCGCACATCATACCCCTCCTTCCGTAGCATTTTTCCGAGGACAACTGCATAGCCGAGACAAAAGGCGTATCCGCCACGCAGAATCTTGAGCGGATCGTATCCAGTCGAAGGCTTTTCTGGATTCAGTTTTCCGTGGACCCAGTTTGTAAGTTCGAGAGCGCGCCTGAGTTGGCTATGTGTCTGATCGTCGCGCTTCCAGGCGGTAATATACATCATTCTGTCCAGTGACGGTGGATAAGGAGGCATTCCAAACTGATGATAGGTATCCAATTCGCTGATTACAACATCAAGAAAACCAGCGGACGTCAGACGGGTTCGAACATCCGCTGTCCAGGTTTTCCACGTATGATTGTCGCAGATACGTCTGGGGTTAAGCGCATCGCTTGGTATTGCAGCCATAAGCACGCCACCGAGTCGAAGAACGCGATAAGCCTCACCGAGAGTCTTCGAGACATCAAAGGAATGCTCCAACACATTATCTGCGTAAACACAATCAAATGTGCCTGACTCAAACGGGAGCGAGGCAAAATCGGCGACCTGAAACTTGACCTGTGGAGACGAATAGCGTTCTTGAGCTTTACGAATGAAATCCTCCCCTGCATCCACACCTATAATGCTGGTCCAAGGGCGAAACCGGTGGATCCGATCGGACCAATAGCCGGCGCCACAGCCGAGATCCAAAACTGAGGTGCGATCGAGCGGAATTTGTTCCTGCAGATAGAATGACTGGATATCATTTCGTTCTTCACTCATGATCGCATGATGTTCTCGATTCACCTGATAGCGTGCCTCATCGACTGCATCGCTGTGTACTGTTCTATCCAATGACCGTGCAGCGAGTGTTGTCATCTCGCCCAGTGTCACAAAGGAGAATCGATCGTCACGTTGGAGCTTGCGCAAGTTTTCAGCGATAGCTTCGAAATCGTGCACTCCTTTGGTGTGACCGATCATTACAAAATACTCATCGCCAACGAGGCGCTCCGGTGGATATGATGCTGCGGCATGCACAAATGATCGAGGGATGACACGATTCCGCCAGCGACGAAGAGGTTTCATCAAGGCATAGCCAATAAGGAAGATCTTCTTCAACGTTTTGAGACGCCGATATGATTCCGACGTGACCGAATGATCGATGTGCTTTGAGAGATAGGATGCGATGCGTTCAGCAAACCGCGATGCTTCGTTGTTGTCGAGAAACCAGCGACGATCAGGTTGATACGTGAAGATCGGCAATTCCACTACTGCGCGCTCGGAAGGAGGTGCCTTCAATTGGGGGTCGTATCGAGATGCAAAATATGGCTGATGGTCGGAATATGCGAGCCGAAAATCATATCCGCGTTCGATTGAATATCCGCCTGAATAGACGGAGGAGTCGCCCACGATACCGTTTGCAGCGAGAGCATCGTAGAGTCGTTCGAAAGGTTGGGCTTTGTACGTCCCAGCACGGAAACAGATCGCGCGATAATCCGGGCAGACGGGCTTAAGAAGCGACTCCAGCGTATCCTTGCAGCGCGCCAGGAGGTTCGTGAGATCGCCGGGGTAATCGCTGCACTTTGACAGGTTCCAATCCCAAAACCATTTTCCATTCTCAAATTTCGCACCGGTTTCCGGAAGCCAGTTTGGATGAAGGTGGATTTGCACATCATTGCCATTTCGTACGGCGTCGCGCCACTGCTCTTCCATTTTCATGGCTACCTTCGGCTCGGATTGCTTGAGCCAAAAATATTCGCCCATTTCAGCCATTAGAGTAATCCGGACCTTTAGCGCTCCGCAAATCTCAAGGAATTGCGCCGTCGGTTCGAGCACATCTTTTTCCCAATCGATGGTCCATCCTTCCGGGAGCGGATGCCAAGTCTCATAGTCAATGGTAACGGCAGCAAGGCAGCGCTTGCGACGCGCGATGAAGACGGCGTGCTG
>JADGQA010000115.1 GCA_017882185.1 Bacteroidota bacterium | reverse complement strand
GTCCGGATTGACTCGCTCACTGCCCACATCACCCGCACGTTACCTGATAGCAGCTTCAATTTTGATTTTATCCTGAACGCACTCAGCCCCGATTCAACTACTGCCGATATTATTCCCGATACGTCTGCATCGCCAGGTTGGAAATTTCGGTTTGGCGGATTGCGACTGAACGGCATCCGTGGAACTTACGATGACGAGGTGAGTGGATTGAAGATGCGCATCCATCTCGGCACTCTGAAAGCTTCGCTCGACAAGTTTGATCTCGATAAGAAGCAGTTCCACATCGACGAATTATCTCTTGCGAACACCACGGCAAGTATCACGAACACAAAAGAATCGCCACCCGACGAATCGCAATCTGCAGCCGTCGACTTCGGGATCGGAACCCTCTCGTTGGCAAATCTTGACTTCATTTATGAAGACCTCGTAACGGGAGAACGCTACAGCGTTGACCTCGGAACGTCGACTCTTCTTGCAGAGAAGGTCGATCTGCCATCGCATCATATCGCGGTCAAGAATTTCCTGCTCGAAAACTCGAATGTTGATATCATACAGCCGAAAAAGAATGTGAACAAAACAGAGAATTCCGTTGCTGCCGGATTGCCCTGGGTTATCAGCCTCGATCACCTGATTCTCAACGGCAACAGCGCCCAATATGATGTTCAAGGTGCGGCCAAAACGAACGGTTGGGATCTGAATCATCTCCGAGTCGATGGCCTCACGATGCGGGCAGATAACTTATACTACAGTAGAGACCTCCTGAGAGCAGACATCAGTCATACGTCCTTTCGGGAGCATTCCGGTCTTGCGTTGCGAGAATTGTCAGGTGGATTTGTGCTCGACTCTGTGCATACACAGCTCACGGACTTCACGGTGGAAACTGCGGCCAGCCTGATTCGACCGAATATTCTTGCCACGTACTCTTCCTTCGCCGATTTCAAAAACCTCCCGGGTACCGTGAAGGTCAAGGCAACACTCAGCGATTCCCGAGTCGCGATTTCGGAATTGCTTTTGTTCCTGCCTTCTCTTCCGATCAGGAATGCGCAAGGTTCAACGATACGATTCTCATCCCAACTCTCGGGGCGCGTCGGAGACTTGCAGGTGGAGGATTTCCGAGTCGCGGCAGGCGATTCCACCTCAGTTGATCTCACCGGTTCAATCCGTGGTTTGCCGCAGGCGGAGACGGCGTACTACGATGTGAACGTGCGTCTCATCTCCACAAGTCGGAGTGACATTCAAGCGCTTGTTGCGGATACGCTGTTGCCCAAGAACATCGTTTTGCCATCTTCCATAAGAATGAGCGGGAACTTCAAAGGTACAGCGAAGAATTTCCTCGCTTCAACCGACATTGCGACCAGCTTCGGAAGCTTGAAAGGAAATGTGGCTTTGGACCACGGTCTAGGAATCGACTCAGTTGCCAGTCGATGGAAGACAGATATCGTCGTAGACGAATTCAATGTTGGTTCGCTTCTTAACGACCCGGAGACATTCGGCCCGGTTTCGTTGAAGGCATCCGCTGTCGGAACGGGATTAACCAAAGATGACATCAAAGCGCAGCTGAATGTACAAGTGGACAAGGCGGTCGTGAACGGGTATCCCTACAGGCGACTCTCGATTGAAGGAACTGCTAGCCCGCAAATGTTCGAAGGGAAGGCCGAGATCCAGGATTCCAACATTGCATTGATATTCAACGGTACCGTCAACACAAGCAAAGAGAATCCGACGTACAAATTCACATTCGACCTGAAAGGCGCCGACCTGCGGCGGCTCAACCTCACCACCGATGACATTCGGGTCTCAGGAATCATTACATCCAATCTTGTAGGACAGGACGTAAACGATATCAATGGCAACGTCGATATTCGTAATGTCCTGATCGTCAAAAACAACAAACGGTATGTTATAGATTCCGTTGTCTATGTATCGGTAAACATCGAAGAGCAAACCCACATCAGTGTCGCATCCACGATATTCGCAGGGCAATTTGACGGCACAATTACTCCCGGTCAGTTGCCGGAAGTGTTGAAAGAGCATTTTGATCATTATTTCACACCTCAGGGAACGCAACGTAAGAGGAGTCTCAAGGCACAGGCTTTTTCATTTCACATATCCATCCGCGATCCGTCCACTCTCACGGACGTATTCTTTCCGGAACTCCGCCGGCTTTCGGCAGGGACCATTGAAGGCAATTTCGATAGCGGCAAAAAGATCCTGAATGCGAATATTGACATTCCCGGGATTGACTATAACGATGTTAGGGTTGACAGCCTTATGGTCAGGGTCACATCAGATCCCGATCTGCTTCAGGCAACGTTGAGGGTGGGATCAATATCTGATTCCACGTTTCGGGCAACGAATCTTCAAATCGCCGGAAAGGCCGGACACGACAGCATTGATGTTGCATTACAGAGTACCCGCAATGACGGCTTCACAAAAATTCTTCTTGCCGGAGTATTTAATAGTCTTCCGGATGGATACAAGTTTCATTTCAATACCGATGGAATCGTGTTTCAAAACCTTCCCTGGAACGTCCCTGCTGACAATGAGCTGCTCTTCGGCAAGAACCGGCTTATTGCACATAATATCCTGCTGCAAGGTGCGGGACAATCGCTCTCCTTGAATAGCACTGACGAAAAGAATCGCCGCTCGCCATTGAAGATCGAATTCAATGATTTCAATCTCACCACATTGTCTCAAGTCGTTGAGCGTGAAACCGGCTTGATCGGTGGAATTCTTAATGGGCATGTAGTCTTGCAGAATCTGGAAAAACAGATGGCATTCACATCTGACCTCAAAATCAATGACCTCAGTTTCAGTCAAAGACTCATAGGTGATGTTTCGCTACGTGCAAATAATCAAACAGAAAATGTATACGAAGTGGCCATGGACATTACCGGCAATGGGAACCAGATTGCCATGCAGGGAACATACCGCAGTGAAGTGGGCGGCAGTAAGCTTGACCTGAAACTTGATTTCACTAGAGTGAATCTTGCCAGCATTGAGCCTTTTACATTCGGCAGCGTGCAGCGACTTTCAGGAACAATGACCGGCGGATTACATATGACGGGTACGTTGAAGAAACCCTCCATGAGCGGGGAATTGAATTTCACTCATATTGCATTCAACCCGACATTCCTCGATACATACCTGCATCTCAACGATGGCAAGGTAGTGATTGACGCTCAAGGGGTCGAATTTAGGTCCTTCGATCTTGTCGATACTCTCGGCAACATCGCCTCATTGCGTGGTCATTTGTTTACCAAAGACTTCCGTAACTACAGGTATGACTTTCGAGTGCAGACTGATAAGTTTCTTGTTTTGAACAAGCCCGCAAGTCGCGACGCTCTCTACTATGGCACGGTCATCCTCGACAGTGACATTTCCGTAAAAGGAGATCAGAGCAGACCGATAGTCACCGTGCAGGCAGAGCTGGACAAGGGAACCAATCTCGCATTGGTCCTGCCGGAATCAGAGCTCGCTGTAGAGGAGCGTCGTGGAATCGTAAGATTCGTGGACGTCAACATTATTCCAAACTCTATTATGTCTCGACACAACCCCGGAATAGACAGAGACACCACCGAAGCGAAGCTTTCCTCCATGGACCTCACATCAAATATCTCTGTAAATAAGGATTCCAAACTTCGGATATTGATCGACCCCATTGCGGGTGATTCATTGGTGATCCGAGGCGAAGCGACATTGAGCTTTTCCATTGACCCCAGCGGAAAACTCACTCTCACAGGGCGTTACGAAATCCTTGAAGGGTCGTACCAACTTTCGTTTGGGGACTTTATCAAGAGAGGATTCGCCATCGCAAAAGGAAGCAGCCTGACGTGGTTTGGATCGCCCTATGAAGCTGACGTCGATATTACCGCGATTTACACGGTGAAAGCCGCGGTGCTGGATTTGATTCAGGATCAACTCGCCGGCATAAGTCAGGAAGAACGAAACAAATACAAGCAGGAGCTTCCCATCCAGGTCTACCTCATGATGAAAGGAAAACTCCTGAAGCCGGATATTCACTTCAAACTCGATCTTCCTCCGGACAAAAGGGGCGTGTTGAGTGGGACTGTTTACGCGAAACTTAATCAATTGAATGGTCAGGAATCCGAATTGAATAAGCAAGTCTTTGCGCTTCTGGTCCTGGGCAGGTTCATCCCGGAAAACCCCCTTGCCTCTGCAAGTGGAAACGGGGGGCTTTCCGATTTTGCCCGTTCAAGTGTCAGCCAGATTCTCTCCGCGCAGTTGAACCGTTTGTCTGAACAATACATTGCAGGCGTGAACCTTAATGTGGGTTTGGAGTCATATCAAGATTACTCGGGCGGTACTGCCGAAGGACGGACCCAATTGCAGCTGGCCCTGTCGAAACAACTCTTCGATGAACGTGTGACTGTTCAGGTAGGGGGGAATGTGGATCTTGAGGGGCGGCGCAGTCAGCAGAATTCGCTCAACAATTTTGCGGGTGATCTCAAAGTGTTCTACAAACTCACCGATGATGGTCGCTGGCAATTGCAGGTCTTCAGACAAGATTCATACGAAGGGGCCATTGACGGGGATATCACCAAGACGGGTGTTGGCGTCGTGTTCATGATCGATTTCGACAAACTGTTCGGCATTACGCTCAAGCCGGTTCCTGACAAAAAAGAGAAATAAATGCGAATAGCATTCTCCCTGACTGATTCTCTCGTTCTCGTCGCGGTCGCCTGCGTGCTCGCTGTTTTCGCCCTTGGCTGCAGCAACACTGCATATCTCGCCAAAGGTGAGAAGTTGTATACCGGTGCAGATGTGAATATCGAAGAGAAGGAGGGTATCCCGGACAAAGGAGCTCTGGCGAGTCAGTTGGACCTGCTTGCCAAGCCTGAGCCGAACGCAAAATTCCTCGGGCTCTTCCATCTGAAATTATGGTTGTACAACATCGGGATTTTCAAGGAGAGTCTGGGTGAACCGCCGGTGTTGCTGCAATCTGTCGCACCCGATCGAGTCGCCGTGAGAATGGGCACACTATTGGAAAGCGAAGGCTACTTCCGGGCGGATGTACACTACACGGTACGTGAAGAAGAACATACCGCAGACATTCAATACAATATTTCAGTCCACTCGCCATACCGAATCAATGGAATTACAGTGAAGGGGGGTAACACTGCGCTGGTTGGAGCAATTCGTTCCACCATGGGAGAAACAATTCTCGCTCCAAGAGATCAGTATGATCTCGTGAAACTCAAACAAGAGCGGGAACGCATTGACGCCGAGCTCAAAGAGAAAGGCTACTTCTATTTCTCTCCCGACTTCATTGTGTTCCAAGCCGATAGTACGGCCGGGAACAGGACAGTTGATCTTTCCCTTGGAGTCAAAAGAGATATACCCGTCGAGGCAACCCGCATCTACACGATAGGCAATGTCTACATCTACTCCGGTTATTCGCTGAGTCGAGACAGTGTGGGAATGCCTGCCAGCGACACGGTGAGCGTTGGTGACTGCCACTATATAGACATTGATAAGAAATTCGGACCTGACGTCATTTGCCGTTCGGTTTTCTTTAGAAAAGGTGCTGCATACAGCAGAAAGGACCATGATCTCACATTGAGCAGGCTCACGAATCTTGGCGTGTTCAAGTTCGTGAACATACGATTTGTCGAAGCGGATTCAGCGGGCATCCCGCGTTTGGAACCTCATATCTATTTGACACCGCTACCGACAAAAAACATCCGCTTTGAGTTACAGGGCGCCTCCAAATCCAATAATCTTGCAGGTCCGGTGTTTAATTCCAGCTTCCGGAACAGAAACTTGTTCGGCGGGGCTGAACTCTTTACTCTGAGCTTTGAAGCTGGTTTTGAGGTACCTATTGGTGGAGGACAATCGGGAACGAATTCTTATGAGATCGGTACACGCGGAGAGTTGGAACTGCCAAAGTTCGCTACTCCATTCACACTCGAAAACGTATCGAGCCTCTTTGTGCCAAGGACACGCATCGTGCTCGGAGTGAGTTTGCTGAATCGACTGCAATACTATCAGCTCTTTTCGGTGGACGCATCATTTGGATACAACTGGAAGCAATCCATCACCAAGGAACATAGTCTTAGCCCGCTTTCGATTACGTTTGCGCATTTGGCAAATACAACCCAGAAATTCAACGACTTGTTGAGCACCAATCCACTGTTGAAAAAGAGTTTCGAGCAACAGTTTATTATCGGACAGGTGTATTCCTTCACATACAATGACCAACTCGAGAAGGGTCATAAGAACCACCTGTACTTCAAAGGAAACGTAGACCTTTCCGGGAACCTGTTGCAGCTTGCGCAATCACTGATTATCAAGCGCAAAGCGACGCCCGATGACCCCTATCAATTCTTCGGGACGACATATTCAGAATACTGCAAATTTGATATCGACCTGCGACATTACTTCAATACCGTCGATCAACGAGCGTCCATTGCCAGCAGATTGATCGCAGGAATAGGCATCGCTTACGGCAACTCCGCGACGATGCCCTACGTGAAACAGTTCTATATCGGCGGAAGTAATAGCGTGCGTGCCTTCGGTGCACGTGCTCTGGGCCCCGGTTCGTACAGAATTCCCGATAGCGTTGCTGTAAAATCCTTCATTGACCAGGCCGGGGATATCAAACTTGAAGCAAATACCGAGTACCGGTTTCCCATCGTCAGTATCGTCAGAGGCGCGCTGTTCGTTGATGCAGGAAATATCTGGCTGCTGCGGGAAGACCCGGACCGCCCCGGTGGGACGTTCTCCGCCAAAACGTTCCTCGATGAAATTGCGGTTGGGACAGGTTTCGGATTGCGGCTCGATCTGTCCTATTTTGTACTTCGGTTTGACCTTGCGTTTCCATTGCGTGTCCCATATCTGCCCCAAGGCGAGCGTTGGGTCACGAATAAGATCAATTTTGGCAGCGCCTCGTGGCGGAAGAACAATCTTGCATTGAATGTTGCCATTGGATATCCATATTGAGTTGTGCGAGTAGGCGTTGGATCACACTTATTCCCTCTGCGGAGTTGTTCTAAGACATTGTCCCGCTAAGCTCTTCTCAAAGACTTCACTATCACAGAACGTTGGCATTTCCCCTTCGTAATCCGGGTTTACTTACCCGCGAATCAATATATCGAAGGCATCCCTTAGAGCGATAATGGGGAATCCGGGATTCTATATCCCCGTGACGAGCGCGTACTCCTTCGGGAAGGATTAACTACTTTTTCATCCTTTTGGCTGATTACAGTCGTAATCAATCAGTCGTATAATTTCACTGAATCAAAAAAAGTGTTATCTGCTCATCGAGCATGGTCGCTGACAGCTGGCGAAAAGCCATGAACACTTCACTTGCAGTGATTGGCGGTTCCGGGGTGAGAAATCGTTCTTGACGGTCGTATCGTGATGTAATGCAACATGCGCTATCACTCTCATTCATAAATACAAGGAGATATCAGATGAACACGTTCACTGTGAAAGGCAACTGGAATGAAATTGCCGGCAAACTCAAGCAACAATTTGCCAACCTGACAGACGATGATTTGCTTTTTAAGGCGGGCAAGGAGGAAGAACTGCTGGGACGACTTCAGCAGAAACTCGGGAAGACCAAGGAAGAACTGCGTAAGCTGATCGCGAAGATATAAAAGAGCAGTGTTTCCAACCTGCCCACGGTAGTAGCATTCGGAAACATCAACCGTGTGAAGATGTAAGATAATGACGAGAATTATTCTCGCAACGTGTGATCAGGATGGCCGGTACTTCTGAGGGGGTATCGGCTTTGTTGTTGAAAGTAGGAGAGAGATTCGAGAAACAGCTTCGAAGCAATTGGCCAGAAAGAACGTCGAGTCTCTCAAAAAAGGATTAACCACTTTTTCATCCTTTTGGTGTATTGGATATCAAGGTTAACATCGGTACCCTATTTTAAATTCCAGCGGAGAAATGGTCTAGTGACGTCGCCTTGCCAGTGCACTGCTTTCTTTGGAATGCTCAGAATTTGACCGCTACAAAATGTAGTGATCACAAAACAAATAACCATATACGGAGGCCTCTCATGAAACGTTTCATTGTATGTACATTGTTGGTCGTGGCGTTCGGAGTGTATAGCCACGTGCAAGCACAATTCCAGAATCCTAGGATGGCAATTGGTGCTGAGCTTGGCGGTGCCATAGGAGATAATGCCACGGGTGACAAATGGGGAATCCACGGTCGTGGATACTTTCAATATGAATTCGTGCCTGCGATCTTGGGTCAAGCTGGTGTGGGCTACTCGGACCTCAATGCTCCTGACTATTATACGGCACAGGTCCTCACGCCCGATCTTCGATTATTGTTCGTCCCTATTTCATTGCCCAATTTGAACCCGTTCGCCTATGTAGGTTTCGGTGTATCGAAAACTCTCAACCTCACCAGCTCGAATTGGCTGCCGATTGTTCCATTGGGTCTCGGTGCCCAAACCAGGATCAGCAGCGGACTCTTGCTGCAGATTAGTGGCGGCTATAATTTGTCCCTTTCCGATAAGTTAGACGGCCGGGAACGTTTGTATGATAAGAATTTTCTTACCAACGGCAAAAACGACGGATTCTATACTTTTTCCATCGGAGTTGCGTTTAGTAAGAGTAGTGATAGTGAGGAATTACGCCGGGCGAAAGCCGATGCGGATGCCAGACAAGCGAGAGAATTAGCCAATGCCGAGGCACGTCGTGTGCAGGATTCGACCAACGCGGCGGCAAAGGCGGCGCGTCTCAAGGCAGCGAACGTTGCCGAGGCACAGCGTGTAAAGGATTCGACCAACGCGGCCACAGAGGCGGCACGTCTCAAGGCAGCGAACGTTTCCGAGGCACAGCGTGTAAAGGATTCGACCAACGCGGCGACAGAGGCGGCACGTCTCAAGGCAGCGAACGCGGCCGAGGCACAGCGTGTAAAGCAATTGGCGGATGCGGAAGCGCGTCGCTTGGCGGCACAGAAGGGTGCCGATACCGTTTTCGTTCTTATTAAAGGTAAGACCATCGTTCTTAGGGGTGTCAATTTTGAGTTCAATAAGGCGACACTCACCAAAGAGTCTGAGAGAATACTCTGGAGGGCCTACAACGCGATGGTCGCGAATCCCAATGTGCGGGTAGTAATTACCGGGCATACGGATAATGTGGGAGGCCAGAAATTTAATCAGGGACTCTCGTTGAAGCGGGCGCAGGCAGTAAAGAACTGGCTCGTCAAAAAAGGCATCCCATCGAACCGCATGAGAACTGTCGGTAGAGGCCAAAACGAACCTGTGGCTTCGAACGACACGGATGAGGGTCGGGCAGAGAATCGTCGCATGGAGTTCTACGTTCAGTAATACCCGCTGGTGATGAACGGGAAGACTGAAAAGCTCAATGCAGTTGACGAACCCAGAGAAGGTTACAAGTAAGAAGAAGGAACGTCTCCATGAAACATCCAGGTCTCGCAGTTATTGTATCGAACGCCTGGGTGTTTCGTGGATCTGCCAGGAGGGGACTTTGAAAACAAGTCGAGGGAGACGATGATAGAACCCACCGGAGACTCACATTTCTGGACATCCATCAACGTGTTGACATTGAACAGAGACAGGAGTTTGATGAACTATGAACGACAAATGGGAATTCTACAAAGACGTCGACATGAAATGGCGTTGGCGACGTACTGCCCCGAACGGCAATATTGTTGGAGCTTCGACGGAAGGCTATGCTAATAAAATCGATTGCGAAGGGAATGCTCATCGCAACGGATGGAATAGCACTGTGGTAGCTCAAGAACAAGACGACAACATGACACAGAAAGAATTGAGCGAGGAACACAAGGAAATTAAGAGAAAGGCTTATGAGCTTTACAAGGAACATGGCTTTAAGGACGGTAATGATTTCATTGCTTGGCTTGAAACAGAAAGACAAGCGGGAATAAAGTCCAGATCAAAGCGTGACAGACAGATGAAGAGTATACTTTCTACGATTGTGGGAATTCTGTGCGTTATCGTGGTAATCCTTTTGATGATGCTGTTCAAGAAAAGCCCTCCAGTGGAACTAGCAAAGCAGAACGCGCCTGAGCCGAAGATCATGATGTTTGTCGTTGACCCGAAGGTCGATGAGAAGGTAGTCGTCTTCGGCGACACGCATTTCGATTTCGATAAGTACACTCTGAGCCAGGAAGCGAAGACGTTGCTTGATAAGGATGTGCAGGAGCTGAAGGGCAACCCCAAAATGAACGTCCGTATGGCCGGGTACACCTCTGCTGAAGGAACGCAAGAAGTCAATCAGAGATTAAGCGAACGAAGAGCAAATACCGTCAGGGATTATCTGGTCGAGAAAGGGATTGCACCGGAAAGAATCACTGTGATCGGATATGGCAGGACAAGACCGGCCTTGTATGAAGTGAAACCCGGTGACGTCGACTCAAAAGAGGCGTTGGCGAACATGCGAGTTCTTTTCGAAGTGGTCGTGAAATAGCACGTTAGGACTCGAACGACGGCATGAATCCTCATTTCGCCGATAGTGGGCTTGGCCAAAACGTCTGACATGGTTTGATCATCGGCGCCGTGGACAATGTCAGCGCGGATGTTTGGACTCTTGTGTCGCTTACCAAGGAATAACTACTCTTTCATCCCTATCGGCTGATTACAGTCGAAAGCAAACAGCTGCATAGTTGCGCTGACTCAATGAAGGTGTAATCCGCCTTTCGAGGATCGTCGTTGAAACCCTCGAGCGAACATTTGAGAACAATGAAAGTGATGTGATGAACTGGGATCAGGTTGAAGGACAATGGAAGCAGCGAAGAGGGAAGGCCGCGGACCTTTGGGGGAAGACGATGAACGACGAGTTGGCTGCGGTAGCCGGCAAGTATGTGGAGCTTGTCGGGAGGCTTCAGGAGAAGTACGGAATCGCCAAAGAAGAGGCCAAACAGCAGGTTGATTGCCTCAAATTACAATGCACCGCTTGCCGGCTAAGAAGCAGCGAGCAATTGAAAAAGTTCAATAGCAAATTGATGAAAATGCGGACGGCGTTGAACAAACAGAAGAATGCAATCAGAAAAC
>JADGQA010000114.1 GCA_017882185.1 Bacteroidota bacterium | reverse complement strand
GAACACCTATGCTCACCAACATAGTCCCGTTGGCATCGGCCCACTTCCGATCCACAATAACCACGGCAGCTCCTCCGCCGATGGCTTTTGTGATGAAATCGTGTCCGTCGAATTTTTCGCCGCGAATCGCAACAAACACATCGCCGGGCTGTGTTGTCCGACTATCGGTGGATACCCCCGTCAGCTGATCGCTTGATGCTGACTCGAAGCCGAGGGCACGGACATTTCTTATTCCAACAATTTCTGATTTTGAAAGCTTCACGCGTTCACTGTATCAGTTCGACGCCTGGGAAAGGAATTCTTCCACCACTTCACGATCGCTAAAGTGAATCTTCCGGGTGCCGATGACCTGATAATCTTCGTGACCCTTACCAGCAATCAACACCACGTCTCCAGGCTTAGCAAGCTGAATTGCCCTTTGAATAGCCGTACGCCGATTCAATTCACGTATGAACTTCGTGCCCTTCGGGAGTCCGTGAATGATCTCTTCCAGGATCGTCGCCGGTTCTTCCGTTCTCGGATTATCCGACGTCACGACGGCGATGTCGCTCAAGGTGCCGGCAACAGCTCCCATCAACGGGCGTTTTGATTTGTCCCTGTCGCCCCCTGCGCCAAACACCGCAATAATCTTTCCACGATTTTCATCCGGCAGAACTTCGTGGATCGTTCGAAGGCATTTTTCCAGCGCATCGGGTGTGTGTGCATAATCAACGATGGCGGTCCAGCCTAGCGGAGACCGGATTTTTTCAAACCTGCCACGAACGCTTTGAACCTTCTCGACGCCTTCGCGGATTGTTTCGTTCGGGATACCCATCGCAATGCCGGCAGAAAAGGCCGCCAGGATATTATAGACATTGAACCGCCCGACAAGAGGGGTCGCGATCGTCGTCGTCACGCTGTCGTGAACAATTTCAAACTTAGTACCATCAATGCTCAAACTAATATTCCTGGCTTCGACATCCGCAGAATGTTGGGCACTGTATGTCATTCTTGCGGCGGAGGTGGAGGAGAAAATTGTCTTTCCATAGGCATCGTCGAGGTTTGTCACGGCGCACGCAGATGGCTTAAGCTCATCAAAGAGAATCTTTTTTGCCTGGAAGTACGCCTCCATGGTGCCGTGGTAATCAAGATGATCCTGGGTCAGGTTCGTAAAGACGGCAGTGTCAAAGTCGAGACCATACACCCTTGACTGATGGAGTGCGTGCGAGGAAACTTCCATCGTGACGGCGGAACAACCTTGGTTGAGCATCGTCGCGAACAATTCATTGAGTTCAAGCGATTCGGGGGTCGTGTGTGTCGCAGATATGATTTCGTCGCCGATCCTGTATTCTATGGTTCCCACCAATCCTGCCTTCATACCTGCCGTTTCGAAAATCGAACGAACGAGATGCGTTGTTGTTGTTTTCCCGTTTGTCCCGGTAACACCGACCAGCTTCATGGATCGTGACGGGTGGCCATAATAGTTGGCGGAAATAATCGCCAGTGCCTTGCGAGAATCCGGAACCACAATTTTCACTACTCCAGCGTGCATGAAATACGAATCCGGCAAGATTGAATCATTCTCCAGTACCACCACCTTCGCTCCGCGCTCGATCGCCACATTGACAAAGGTGTGTCCATCCACACCGGTACCTCTGATCGCCACAAAACAATCGTTCGTTGAAACCTTCCTCGAGTCGTACTGGATCGTGTTTACTTCCACATCGTGTGTAACGACCATGCGACCGTACATCGTCTGGAACATTTTTGTCACCTGAACTCCGTCCAAGAGTTTCGCGAGGTTCATGAGTTCAAATCAATGCAGAGCTGCGGTCGTTATCACACGGGGCTGGCATTCAATCTCGAGTGTCGATCCCGTCTTTACTCTTTGTCCCGCCGTTGGATTCTGATGTATGACGATTCCCGAACCCTGAATATGAATGTCGAAGTCGTCAATCACGAGCAGGTTGATCGCCCTTCGCAAGCTCATACCCCGGAGATCCGGAACAGTGATGGTTCCATCTTTTTGCGGAACCGAATCATTGTTGAGGACGAGTGTCACCCCGTCCCCTCGTTGCACAACTTTACCGGGGTCCGGTGATTGCCGGGACACAATCTCTCCTTTGCCGAACGTTTTCACGGTAAGGCCATGCCCTTCCAATATCTTCTGTGCTATCGTCACATTGATGGTACGAACATCAGGAACGCTGATCGTCTTGTCCTGGGCACTGGGCTCCTGCGTCATCAGTGGATGCGAGAACCGCCACGAAGAATGGACAATGCGTTCCGCGATCGCACGGAAAATCGGACCGCTCGTTTCACCACCATAGTAGCTGCGAGCGCGGGGATTGTCCATCATCACGAGACACACAATCTGGGGATCTTCTACCGGATAGAATCCCACAAAGGACGCCGTGAAGTCCCCGGGCGCATACTTGCCATCGACAATTTTCTTTGCAGTTCCTGTTTTGCCCGCAATGCGGACACCGTCCAGTTTCACTTCTTTTGCTGTGCCTTCACCAACGACTCCTTCAAAGGCATCGGTCAAGAGTTGCGCCGTGTGAGGAGAGATTACCTGGCGAACAACCTCAGGCTTCTGCTCGAGAACCAAATCGCCCTTCCGGTTACGAACGCTCGCAACCACGTACGGCTGCATGAGGTACCCTTTGTTTGCCACCGCCGCATAGGCAGAGACAATCTGAAGGGGGGTGACACCAACTTCATAACCAAAAGCCATTGTCATCAATGTTGTCCCCGACCATTCGTACGGTTTCTTTAACCTGCCACGGACTTCCCCGGGCAAATCGACCCCTGAAATCGTGCCAAACCCAAAATCGCGCGCCTGCCGGTAGAACCGTTCCGAACCCAATATTTTGCTCACCTTTGCCATAACAATGTTGCTGGATACCTCGATTGCCTGCTGGAACGTGAGCCATTCGTACTCGTGCGTATCCCTGACCCAACGCACCGGTCGATTGTTGATCTTAACGAGCATTGCGCCGTGTTCAGCGAAAAAACGCGAATACGGAGTGATTAGCTTGCTTTCATAAGCGGCTGAGGCTGTGACTACCTTGAACACCGAACCAGGCTCGAAGACATCAGTTACGACCCGGTCACGCGCCCGATCGATGTTAAACTCCGTAATATCATTTGGATTGACCCCCGGATAAACTGCAAGAGCAAGAATTTCCCCGGTCTTCGGATTCATCATCACTGCCAATCCCCCATCAGCCTTGTTGGTAAGGATACCGCGGCGCAGTTCTTCTTCCACGATTGCCTGATATTTGAGACTGATGGTCAATGACACATCGTTACCGTCAATGGGGTCTATTTTTGGAAAATCGGCGGAAGGTCTCGTCCGGCCCAAGCCGTCACGTTGCAGCACGATGGAACCATTCTTCCCCTTGAGCTCGTCATCGAGCTGCAGCTCAAGTCCCGATATTCCTTTATTGTCGACATCGGTGAATCCGACAAGTGTGCCAGCGACATCATCATATTGATAGACGCGTTTCGGCTCATTAATGATGACGATTCCATCGTGCGGCCCAAATTTCCTGGCAATCTCAGGCTTGACTCCGCGTTCGAGCCATACAAATCCTTTTGGGCTTCGGAGCTTCTCCAGGTAGTACGATGACGGCTTGCCGAAAGCTCTCGAAAATTCGTCCGCCACGTCCTCCGCATCGTCCCCGATAAACCTTGGGTCTGCTGAAAACGATTGATACATGGTATTGGTAATCAACGCATTGCCTTCGCGGTCGTATATTTTGCCGCGTGTGGCAGGCAGTATAAACTTCGCTTCGTATTGTTTTCGGGCTATCTTTTGGTATTTGGGGGCTTCGATAATCTGGATGAATACAAGCTTTGCCGCAACGGAGAGAAAGAACAATGCAAAGAAGAGTTTGAGGAAGAAAAAGCGATGCCGGAATTCTTTTTCTTTCTTTACGTCAGGTGTCTGTGGTGGCGCTGTCGGTGCGTTCATTTTTTGTTCTTTTGCGGCGCGGGTTGCTGGGATGACAACTCCTGCCCGATCTCCTGAACCTTGTTACCGTCTATCTGAAGCCATTGCGGCGGTCCCTTTGGATTATGCAATCCCAGATCGTCCTCCGCCATTTTTCTGATCCGTTCGAGACTTGACATCCTGTTGATCTGTGCTTTCAACATTTCCTGTTCGTTCAGGATCTGTTGGAGCCGCGTCTGTTCATCGCTTACTTCTTTGAGAAGCTGTTGAACCGTGATGACATTGCCGACGTACAAAACGATTGCAATCGCCATTCCGATCATGGTTACCATCAGATTGAATGGTGATTGTTTCCGACTTTTGACGATTTTGTTCCTGACGGCCGGCGCCTGTCGGGTGAACTCGTCCTGTGATGATGGGGACGGCATGGTTCCCCCGTAAATGACAGGTCCTGGCTGGGACGCCGGTACCGGAGTGCGGATCGGTGCAGGAGCCAAAGGCCGGGAAATGTTCTCTGCTTCTGCACTCATTGCCCGCTCAGCGTAAATTTCTCCGAGGTTCTTTGGAGTGTTTGCCAAGTATTCTGCTCCACCGATTATATTTTTTCTGCCGCACGAAGCTTCGCGCTCCGGGCACGAGGATTCGTCCGAATTTCAGAATCCTTGGGACCTACGAACTTCTTCGTCAGAATTCTCAAGCGAGGTTGCAGAGTCGCGGGAGGAAGGAATTTCGAAAGGCTCGTGTCGGAAGTTGCCGCTGCCGCCTTCATTGTTTCCTTCACGATTCGGTCTTCCAGCGAATGATACGATATGACGACCAATCTCCCTCCCGGATTCAGAACATCGATGGCTTCGGAGAGCCCGATTTTCAGGTTTTCAAGCTCGCTATTCACTTCGATCCTGATCGCCTGAAATACCCTTGCCAGTGTTTTTATCAGAAACCGATCACCCACAAGTCCTTCCACAACCCGAACAAGATCTTTTCCCGATTCCAGCGTCCTAATTGATCTTGCGGATACAATAGCCCGGGCAAGGCTTCGAGCCTGCTGTTCCTCGCCATACTTCCAGAGAATCTCTGAAAGCCGCCGCTCGTCATATTCGTTTACCACTTCACGAGCACTCAAGACCTGAGTTCGATCCAGCCGCATGTCGAGCGGGCTGTCTAAACGGAAGCTGAACCCTTTTGCCGGTTCATCAAGTTGGTACGATGAAACTCCGAGGTCGAACAATACTCCTTCAATCCCCTCCGCCCCACACTCCGAAACAACTGTCTTGAATTCTCTGAAATTGCTTTTCCGGACGATCAGTCGGTCTTGATAACCAGTCAATCGACTCGTCGCGAAGGCTACAGCATCCTCGTCCGCATCGAGTCCGATGAGCCTGCCTTCTTGCTCAAGCTGCCGAAGAATAACCTCTGCGTGTCCCCCTCCGCCAAGAGTTGCATCGACGTAAACCCCACACTTCGATTTGATGAGAAATGAGAGCGTCTCCTCGAGCAGAACGGGAGTATGATACGATGACGCCTGCACGCACCCTGGTTCGTTTACGGACTTGGTTTGAGCACACGCTCAACGACGGTTTCATAAGTCGCCGGCTGGTTCTTTTCATACTCGAGGTATATGGCCGGATCCCAAAGCTCGATTCGCTCCAGCACACCCAGTATGAGCACTTCGTTCTTGATTCCGGCATATTCCATGTGTTCTTGCGATAGCATAATTCGTTGCTGACTATCAAGCTGGCAATCTGTTGCCCATCCCAGGAGAGTTCGACTGAAAAACCGGTGTTGCGCATCAGAGAACGTAAGCCCGCGGATTGATTCCTCGAGCTTGTTCCATTCGTCCTGCGGGTAGATGTACAAACATCGCTCAAAACCTCGAAGAACTATAAAGCTTTCGTTGGCGGTTGTTGAAACACTTTTGCGCAGCTTGGCGGGGAGCGCTACGCGACCCTTATTATCTACAGAATATGTGAAACGGCCTTTGAATGAAGACATTAGATTTAGAGCATCACAGAACGTAACGAGTCTGTTAGAGGCCTCCCTAATTCCCCACTTTTCCCCACCCGTGTTTGAAATTTAACGAATATCGCCTGAATGTCAAGGGAAAAGTGGGAAAAACTTGAAAATTTGAGGGGTGAAAAAATGGCAGCAAGGAAAAAGTCCTTGCTAGGGAGAGAATTGCCCCATTTTCATTTCACGAGTACAAAACGGCCAGCGCCAAGGATATCCTCTAGCTTGGCAATCGAAGAATTTTGATGACGGCTGAATAGTCCTCTTTGGCAAATCCGGAATCCAAAGCCTTCGTGTAAAGCTCTTCTGCGATTTCGGCGGTCGGCATCATGGTATGGGACGCTTTTGCAGAGTCAAGGACCAGTTTAATATCCTTGAGCATATGTTCGAGAAAGAAACGAGGGGCGAAATTGCCTTCGATCATGGAGGTACCCTTCGTTTGATAAGTTTGAGCATTGAGTGCAGAGTGGCTCAAAATGTCAAGAAATACCTTCGGATCGATACTGTTTCGTTCTGCAAACACGAGTCCTTGGGCAAGACCGGAGATCATCGAAGCAATGAAGAAATTGCAGAGAAGTTTCGTGTTTGTTGCCTGATCCACACGTTCAAATCTCCAGATCTTGCTCCCAAAGAGTCCGAGTATGTTTTGGACCTTGCTATATGCATACTCTTCCCCGCCAACGAACAAGAGCAACGAACCATCTGTTGCATTTGGAACACTGCCCAATACAGGTGAATGAAGAAAATAGCATCTTTTCGAGCGATAGTGTTCGTGGAGTCGTTTCGTCAAGGCAGGTGAGACGGTGCTGCAGTCAACGTGAATGAACCCGGGTTTCGCGCCTTCGAGGAGACCATTTTTGCCAAGTGCCCGGTCCTCAAGGACATCGGGGGTGGAAAGCATCGAAACTGCGATTTCTGTTTTACGTGCCACCTCGGCCGGAGAGTCACACCATATTGCGCCCTTGGCCTCTAACGACGCCGACTTCTCCTTCGTTCTGTTGTTGATATAAAGTGTATGACCGGCGCCGAGAATGCGATTTGCCATTGGTCGACCCATCAGGCCAAGTCCAACAAAACCTATATTCATGAGTATCTCCTTTCTCGAATGCCCGCTGGATCCTTTCCCCGGGGCAGGGGGATTTAATTTGACAAACCAACCGCGCAATCCTGTTGGCGGTGTCTTAAATAGTGCTGTGGGGAAGAAACCCCCGACACGACCATCCTGATTTGTCGTTTGAATTTAAGCATTCATTTGCATAGTTTCACTTCAGCCCAGGAATTCTCCAAAGGCAATGCGAAACTGAAGGAAGGCTATCGATGAATCAAAGTCCCTTTTCCCAGTCCGATCTCGATCGCATTGGAGAAGCCGTCCGCGCAGCAGAGAGCAAAACTTCGGGTGAGATCGTTCCCTATTTCGTCAACCAGAGTGATGACTACAGAGTCGCCCGCTGGCGAGGAGGAGTTGCACTTGCCGGAATCGCTATGGTCGCCTTTCTCACTTTTCACATACTATCCAAAACGTGGCTCCCTTTCGGAATTTTGGAATTGAGTGGATCGCTCGTTGGTGCATTTCTTCTTGGCGTTATTCTCGTGAGAGCAATTCCATCGCTCAGGCGTTTGATGCTGGGTCATGCACTCATGGACCATCGGGTATCGCAGCGCGCTTCGGTTGCGTTTCTTTCAGAAGAGGTGTTCAAAACGCGTGAGCGAACCGGCATTCTGATATTCCTGAGTTTCTTCGAGCGGAGAGTCATCGTCTTGGGAGATTCCGGCATTAACGCCAAGGTTGCAAAGGCCGATTGGGACGGAATCGTGCACACAATTGTCAAAAGCATGAAACAGGGAAAACCTGCCGAAGGTCTCGTCGATGCGGTTCAACAATGCGGAGTACTGCTCCAGCAACACGGCGTGGAGCGTGGCAGGGATGACACAGACGAATTGAGTGATGCATTGAGGATCGGTTAACAGAATGATCTTTCGACAAAACCATACCCAGCGGATATATGGAAATCGCCTGCGGACTTCTCTATTCTTGTTGAGCTGTGCTTTCTTGTTTTCTACGGTTTCTGTTTGTGCTCAGGATGTCCCGTTCCTCGGCGGAAGAGTGAACGATTATGCCGAAATACTCTCTTCGAATACGATTTCTGAATTGAACTTGAAGCTGAAGGCGTTTGAAGACTCGACGTCAAATCAGATCGTTGTCCTGACGATCAACACTCTGGATGGTGCCGACCTCGAAGAGTACTCCATCAAAGTTGCTCAGACCTGGAAACTTGGTCAGAAGGGAAAAGATAACGGCGTGCTTCTCCTTGTTGTCAAGGACGACCGCAAGATCCGGATCGAAGTCGGTTATGGACTTGAAGGAACTCTGACGGACGCTCTTTGCAGTGTGATCATACAACGGGAGATTCTACCGAAGTTCAGAAATGGAGATTACGATGGCGGGGTGAAGGCAGGCGTCGCATCGATTTTCAGTGCGATCAACGGCACGTTCACGGCCGAACGTGCAAGTAGTGAACACATGGGTTTCCCGGAAATCATAATCGTTCTTGGAATCTTCACGGTCGTTGTCGGCATGTTCACGTTCGTTGCCTTATTCTCCAAAGGATTTATGAGTTGGTTCCTCTATATATTCCTTATTCCGTTCTGGTTGGCATTTCCGTACGCCGCAATTGGAGGCATGATCGGTCTGTTGCCCTTCCTTATCTATTTCATTGGGTTCCCCATTACAAAAACGTGGCTTGCCAAGAGCTCGCGAGGTATAAGCCTTCAAAAAATCATTGCAGGTTCTATGCTTATGTCCTCCGCCGGCAGAGGATGGAGTTCGTCCGGTGGCGGATGGTCATCTGGAGGCGGCGGATTTTCAGGCGGTGGAGGAAGTTTTGGAGGAGGAGGAAGCTCGGGGTCCTGGTAGGTCAAGGATATTGTTGATTGGCGATTTCAGAATACAAAATTGAAAACTACTCGCCAAAGGTTGACGACTACAGCACCCCTCTATTGATAAGCTCTCTTTCAAGTCCCGCAGCATCCTGAAACTGGAATCCCATCATCCCTGCCAGTTCTGCACTTCTCAAGTTCTCCTCTACATCATCGATAAAAAGCATTTCGTTTGGCTCCACCTTCTCGATTCGGACGATGTATTGATAGAATTCCGGCAACGGCTTGATAACACCCAGTTGGTACGAAAGATAACGCTTAGGAAGATATTTGAGGGCGGGGACCCTAGGCAGCACCGTGGAAAAATGATACTCGTTGGTGTTACTCACAAGGACCGAGGGTAATTGCGCGGTCGCTTTTCGAACGAGTTCCTCCATCCCCGGAATCGGGTCGGTCAGCACCGACAAGAAGGCTTGTTCCAATTCCCCGACATCAAATCGATTCCCGAAGAATGAACGAAGCAATAAGAAATATTCTTTTGTAGAAAACTTGCCCGATTCGTACTGGTTCGTGAGATCCCTCATTCCTTGGTCGTACTGAGCTCGAGCATCACGACCGTCAAGACCCAGGGATTTCGGGAATTGATCGGGAACAAACCGGACAAGAACATTCCCAAGATCGAACAAAAGAAGCCGGGGTTTTTTCATCCGCGGGCCTCGACGGTTATGTTCTCACCAATCTCAATGACAGCATAATATCCCTTTCCGGCAGGACCGCAATTGACGATCCTGGTTTTTCCAATCGTGTCGATTCCGCGCGCCTCGTGAATATGTCCGCAGACAACAACATCCGGATGGTGTTGTTCAATGAAAGAGCGTACTGCCGTGCTTCCAACGTGTCTGCCAAGCATGATCTTATCCAGCTTCGTGTCGCGCGGCGGGGCATGAGGAACGAATATTTTCCATCGCGCCGTGGAAATATCGTTCCAGCCCATCTCGGCACGGCGAGCGATCTCGTCTTCGGCAATCTCATAGGGAGTATTCATGGGAGTAAACGGAGAAGCTGAGACACCGAACAGACCAACTTCACCCAGCATTTTTCCCTTTGCATTGATTGATACTCCAAGGTCCTCGTGTTTTCTATCAAAGTCGGGAGAATCCATATTTCCAGCCACTGCAAATATGGGCATTCCATTGTTCTGGAAGAAGCGTATAGCCTTTTCCCCCTCTGCCGGCAATCCATAGGTCGTTAAATCTCCGCCGATGATGATACCATCTGCGTCGCGTTCAGATTGAATAATCTGATCGACTCTTTCATAGGCGCCGTGGATGTCGGTGAATGCCAAGAATCTCATTGTTATTTTTGCGTTTGACGGGTTCTGTGATTACTTTTCGATCCAACAAGCACGCTAAAGGTAAAAAGAAAATATTCCCGTAACAAAGTAATTAGTCACGATGAACAATGATAGGATGGAATGCCGTGCCGACTTTTATTGATGTAAGCCATACCATTGAACACGGGATGATTACGTACAAAGGTCTCCCCGCCCCGATAATCTCTGACCATCTGTCGCGGATCGCATCGAAAACTCGCTATGCAGAAGGAACCGAATTCCAAATCGGCAAAATCGAGATGGTGGCAAATACCGGCACGTACATCGATTCGCCATTCCATCGCTACGCAAACGGGAAAGACTTGTCCGGCCTCGCTCTGGCAAACATTGCCAATCTCGAAGGTCTCGTCGTCAGGCAGACGAAGAGGAATAAAAGAGCAATCGATGCGGATGTATTCAAATATTTGAACCTAAAAAACAAGGCTGTGCTTGTGCACACGGGCTGGGACAAGCATTGGAGAACCGATCAGTATGCCGAAGGACATCCGTATTTGACCCGAGCAGGGGCTCAGTTCCTCGTTGATCAGGGAGCGGTTCTCGTCGGAATCGACTCGTTCAATATCGATGATGCTGCGGATGGAACGCGGCCTGCCCACACTCTCCTGCTTAGCGCGGAGATATCGATCGTAGAGCATCTCTGCAACCTGGAGGCTTTACCGGATGAAGGATTCGCCTTCTTTGCTGTCCCTGTGAAAGTGAAAGGCTTCGGATCGTTCCCGGTGCGGGCATTTGCTATCGTGCCTAATAAACCGCAAAGAGCGCAAAGGAAACGAAGCAAGAATATAGAGAGGAATAACCAACGCCAGATGGACGGCATCGTGCGTGTTATG
>JADGQA010000113.1 GCA_017882185.1 Bacteroidota bacterium | reverse complement strand
CTTTCAATAAAGAGTTGAAGTGGGTGACGCTTGATGGGGAGGGTTTTCTGTTCTATATTAAACCGCACAAAGAAAGTATTTTTTTTATCAATTATCAACCTCAGCAGAATGAGCATAAGCATGAAAGTCAGGAAGGCGAACGCCAGAGACGCAACAGTGATTGCAGAATTCAACCGGTTGATGGCGGAAGAAACAGAACACCGGGTGCTCGACATAAACGTTCTCCTTCGCGGCGTACGCGCACTCCTGAAGGACACAAAGAAAGGGATCTATTTCGTGGCGGAAGTCGACGGCTATGTGATCGGACAGTTAATGATCACGTATGAATGGAGCGATTGGCGGAATGGGAATTTTTGGTGGCTCCAGAGTGTGTATGTACTGAAAGAGTTCCGGCAACAGGGCGTGTTCCGGTCATTGTATGAGTACGTGGAGAACATGGCGAAGAAACGGAAGGACATCTGTGGATTGCGGCTGTACGTGGAGCGGGAGAACGAGAGTGCGCAGAAGACCTATGAGAAATTGGGAATGAAACGGGCAGTGTACGAGATGTTTGAGAAGGATTTTGTGATGGAGTAGAGTCCATTTCGCAAATGGACGATGCCCGCAGTGGAGTCGCATTCGTAATGCGACGGATTTGAACATGGATATCGTTCAAAACCGAGTCCGATTACGAATCGGATTTTACACATAAACCCAAAGGAAATCGGTCATGACTATCAAGCAGATCTCACACAAGCCGCCTCGCTGGGATCAGGATAATTCGATCTATTTCCTCACCTTCTGTACATACGAACGGAAACGCTATCTACATCGCACACAAATCCCGGAGATGATTATTAAAAACATAAAATTCTATTCGTTGCGTCTGAAGGAACTTATCGCCTACACGGTAATGCCGGACCATATCCATCTGATGGTCAATGTCGACAAGGTCAAACATTTATCAGATTACCTCCGCGATTTCAAGAAACGCACCTCAAAAGAAATCAAGAATGTACTCCGAGTCGACACGCCTCATATCTGGCAACGAGGGACAATGGATCATTGTATCAGGATTTTGCCCGGGAATGAAGATTATATAAATCATCTCAATTACATCTTTTATAATTCGAGCAAACATCTGGAAATTATCCCGAAGGACTTTCCGCATCACAATTTTGGAGAAGCTGTTGAGAAAGGATGGATTGAGGAAGACTTTTGCCAGAAACCACTGAATTTCCCCAAGAAATTTGAAATGTATGAGTAGAGTCTCATTCATAATGCGACAATCAAAAATAGAGGGGAGGAATTCCGCCCAAAGTCCGATTGAGAATCGGACTCTACGGGAGATGCCATGAATTGCTGTTGCGCGACAAATTCATTCAAAGAAGGAGCGAATAGCTTCTTTTCTAGATATTCCGCCATGTACGCGCGAAGGTTCAGGAAGCATGGACTCGAGCGAGTGCAAAAGTTGCTGCTTCAGGGAGTACGGACCGAACAAGTCCTTGACAAGGAAATCCTGGACATTGGCTGTGGTGTTGGAGCCCTTCACCTCACACTCTTGAATGAGGGGGCGGCACGGGCGACGGGCGTGGATATTTCCGAGGGAATGATCGAACGCGCACGGAAATTCTCAATCGACCTCGGCATCGCAGATCGTGCAGCATATGTCGTCGGTGATTTTGTGGAGGTTGCGGAAACGATCCGCGAGTCGGACGTAACCCTCCTCGATAAATCGGTTTGTTGCTACGAAGACATCGATACTCTCATCCGCACATCGACGGCCAAGACCAAAGATCTATACGCCCTCTCCCACCCAAGACAAAACCTCTTCATGGAACTGGCGTTCAAGGGGCATATAGCATTCGCGAGGTTCTTTAAATGGAAATTCCATCCCTTCTGGCACGACTGGAAGAAACTAAGGGAGAATATTCAGAACCTCGGGTTTGAGCTCATCTATTCCAACGCCACGCCGATGTGGCAGGTGCTGGTGTTCAAACGAAATTGACCGTTACTTCTCACACGGATGGAGGCCACCAGTTAGGTGGACCCCATCAGCCGATCCGCACGCCGGTGGAGCCCATCGGTTAATGAGAACAATGCGAGTGATCAAATAACAAAAGTAACAGAGGGACAGCAAGGATTAAGGAATTCTTCATTCAACAACATAAAGGAGAGAAACCACCATGAAGAGCATACCAACTCTCATTCTCGTCAGCAGCCTCATCGCATTCCTGTTCTTCTCAGGATGCAAGAAAGCGGAGAGCACAACAGGTCCCACCGGGCTCGGTTCGGCGACGGGTGGAACGGCAAGCTTCACCTTGAACGGTGCGGGGTTCTCAAATCAAACGGTCAATATCGCACTCCTGGTGGGTGGTTTTTCGGTGAGCGAGAACTTGACCGGCATTGCGGGTTCAAGCGTGGCCACAGCCGATACGACGTGGCTGACCATGGTATTCCCGGGGAGTAGCGTCGGCACGTTTCAATTCGGCGACACCGTTGGGGTTATCATCAGGCGCGGCGGAGGTTCATCGGCGCGTATGTTTGTCAACGGCCTGGGAGGCGGCCAGATTGCCGTGACGGCATACGGGGGTGTCGGCGGAAACATCACGGGATCGTTCTCCGGCCGGCTCTATGAGGTCACTCTCAGCGGAATAGACAGCGTCACAGTCTCCAACGGATCATTCAGTGCTCTTCGCGCTCCCAATGATTAATATGTGCGGTTCGTGCACTCAGATATTCTTGTTCATGGAGAGGAATGTCCCCGTAGACACATGATTCACTGAGGAAGAAATCAAACTTGCGCACTCGTGCGTTTCTTCTTCAGTCGCTCCCACGCGACCGTATCGAGCGGTTTCACCCAATCCCAGCCAATCAACTCCCAGTCCGGATCATCGGGATCGAGATTGAGCTCGCGGATTGCTTCCCGCTCGGTAATGAAGAACTGGCTTTTGTAAGGGAATAGGTATCCTCCCTCTTTTTCGAGCGTCGCACGGGCCTGTTCATACTTCACGAACCATCGGTTCACGAAGACGTCCATGCTCTCGACATACATCGATGTGTCCCCTGTCTGTGGGCGCAACATAATGAACTCCTTGTGGTTAGTTTACACTCTGTTTTCCGACAGTTTAACTGTCGGAAGAACTTCCATCCGGGAGTTCTCCCGCAGGGATCCCCTTTGGAAACTCCCGGATAACACCGGTATTTTTGTACGACGGGACTCCGTCCCGTCGTCTTGGCGTCGGGTCAGAGACCCGACGAACACTTCGTCTGTTCGACGACGCATACCCACGCGGTGGGCAAACTGCCCGACCAACAATCTGTCCGCTATTGTTCCTTCTCTGACGGACTTATGATCTTGGCGAGGAGATCCGGCTTGGATGCGTCCCTCTCCAGATGCGGAAACCGAAGTCCGCCGTGGTAGTCGACGGAATACGTCTTGTAGGAATCCCCGTTGCGTGCGAGCAATTCGATGCGCGACGTGCCGTTCTTTGCGTCCGTGATTGCCGCTTCAAGACGATCTTTCGTGTATTTCATTCCGTTGACAGCGATCAATTGCATGCCGGGGGCCAATCCTGCGATGGCAGCTGGAGATTTGACAAGCACATCACCCACATTGCCGCTCCCGTTGAGCGAGATCCCGAGTGAATAACTCAGGTCGGTGTAACCGTACGCAACCTCGAGAGTGTTTTGATAGTCACTTGTAGAATCGGTGTACACGAGCTTCCAGCCCCCGTTTTCGATGCCACCGAGGGGTGCGCGGGGACTGAGTGACTCCATCCTCTCCGTGAGAAACTTCCGCCAGTCGTATTGTACGACTTCGTTTAGCGTCGCAACGACGTCGTCAAAAGTGTAGGGTTTGGTCGCTGCCGGTGTCGTAGGCGCACCGTGAAATTTTTTGCAGAAATCATCGAGTGATTTTGTACCCTTGCTCAGCTGGCGAATGGTGGCATCTGCATCGAGCCAGATGAGATCCCCTTCGTCATAAAAATCAACGCCTCGACGCCAACCGTTCCAATCCCCGCGGGCTGAGTACAACAATTGCGCTTCATCTGCGCAATCCTGTAACGGACGCCAGGTACGTCCTGGTTCGTTATCAAGCCACGCGGCAACGAGTGCAAGATGATCCCGATAATCTTGCTCGGACCTCAGTCCCGAACGGGCTGCAAGGATATTGCCAAGGTACTGGGTCAGTCCTTCATAGACCCACAGCAAGTCCCCTTTCATCGGTTTCGTAAAGTCGCCCGTGGTGAGACCTGACGGTCGCCGGTACTTGCCGTTCCACGAGTGCACGTATTCGTGCGAAAGAAGCGAAGCGTGTGCACGGAAGAGGGCGTTATCTACGAGGGTTCGTCCGTCCACCCGATCGTCGCTTGATTGGTGGTGTTCCAGGCCGAAATGCGCCACCTGGTCGCTCAGGGTGTAAAGGAAATCGTAATGATCGTAATGGTGCGCGCCAAAGAGAGCGTTGACTTCAACGATAAGCTGCTTGTAAATAGAGATTTGCCTGGGAGTGATTGCAAGGGTCGCTTCCTCATCGCTCGCGAAGTCGATAAAGTGGCCGGGACCTCCGGCAGGAGAAATGTCGACTCGCTTGAAATGCTCAGCTGTCAGAACGGGTGAATCAACGAGATGCTTGAGCGGCACGGCGGCGAAATGGATAGCGCCACCGTTTTGATTTTCCGTGGTCAATGCTGTTCCGTATTTCCAGCCGGTTGGAAGCTTCAAAGATGGCGTGACGGTGATGTCATCGGCTTTCGGTTCGGAGGGATAAAGGAGAACCTGGTTCCAGCTCAAAACTAGGAGATCCGAGGATGAGGATGCGCCGGAGGAGAAACCGGCGGCAACCGCGGGAAGAAGAAAGTCGTACGATAGATCGATCTGCTTTGCACCCTTTGGAACAGTCAGGTGGATCGCATACATATCGACGAGGTCGCGTCTCCAGGCAAGCTCCTTTCCATCCGCTGTGATATGGAGTCCGGCAACATCGACAACAGGACCGGTGGGCCCGTGTTCGCCGGGAATCCACTCCGGATACACGAGGGTAAGCGGGCCCGGACGGGCGGTGATGGTTTCTTGTGCGTGGAGGATTCTTCTCGGCGCGTCAGTCGCATCGACAGAAAGTGAAATGGACGTCTGAGCAAAGAGGGATCCTGACACAAAGAGACAACAAAACGCCGCTAAATAGGTTCTCATGAGACTCCCTTGTAAGTTGTTGTGATGGTTGAGCTTAACAATCAAGCCGGAAACACTTTCAACCACCATGCAGATTGGTGTGGTGTTTGGTTTCGATTGGAGACAAAGTAACGCAACCGATCCCTCGAAATTCTTTCGTGAATGCCTCAGTCCGCCTTTCTAACGGTTGCAAGTCTGCCTCCATAACACGTTTGATCGCACGGAGGTTTCCAACAAGAAGGCCTTTGAGACCGTGATCCGAACAATACAGCAATTCCGGTAGAGGGGAGTTTATTAGATGAATCGATAGTCCAACTCGAACTGAGACCCTTTTTGCGTCGCAGTGGCTTTTGCATTCCCGGTAATCCCTTTGAGTTGCTCCGTTCCGGATCCTGAAACAATTGTCGAGGTGGAATTCGCAGCCCCCGCTCCAAACGATCCGCGCTCTTCCATCACGAAACTCCCTGTCTTGCCGCTGAGAGTCCCCGTGAACCTGGTCAGACCGAGGTAGAAAGCCGTCGATTTGTGCGGGTCCTTGTCATCGTACTCCGTATAGAACATGAGATATTCTGTCTGTGCCGTTCCTTCGAGCTGTCCTTTGAAAGCGAAGTCCACCGATGCTTTGGTCATCCTCATGGGTGATGGCAATTCATTGTAGGGCTTCTCGTTCCACTTCGTAGGGGAAGTTGTTGCTATAGCTTTCATCGATTTTCCTCTCTGGTCCAAGGTTAATACTTGATTAAATCTCTTATGCTTTCGGACCGCCGAAATACCATAGGTTGCCAAACGCATCCCGAACTCCGCCACGACGCTCGCCGTCAGGCGCCACTTTGGGCTCCTGCACGGAAGTTGCACCGATGTGTAGCGCACGTTTATATGCTGCGTCCACATCATCAACGTACAAGTAGAACATTCCCGTCGCTGGAGGGGCGTCGGGTCCGCCGCCGATCATAACCATCGAATCGCCAATTCGGACTTCCATATGAAAACGACCGGTGCCCATTTCAGCTCGGAACGTCTCGACTGCACCAAATGCGAGTTTTGTAAACTCGACCAAGCCGTTGACATCTTTGGCAGTGAGATAGGGCGTTACAGTATGAAAACCTTCACGCAGTGCCATAACATTCTCCCTGAATAAATTAACGATCGAGGCGCCGACGAAAATCAAGCCCCCTGGAAGAGCCGAAACACGAATCTCGGCAAAGATGGATTAGCGCCATTTGACTATAAGACCAACTTCATGATCCAACGCGTCGGGAGCTCTTTACGCAGCGCCATGCGTCCAGACCGAAAAGTAGTGGCAGGAGCGGAAAGGCAACCTCGCCAATATAGGTGCCCTTTCCGCCGACGCGGATCTGAGTCAATCCATGCGTGACGTACAGGAGTCGCGCTGTATAGAAAATGAAGAACAGGCTGATCAAGCCCAGGACGACGGCAAGAATGCGCAGGAAAATAGATCGCAGTTTGGTCATGAATTTGCTTTTCTCGTTCTGTTTGGAGTTGACTAAGTCGCTGTTATTCCCCGATATGGCAGTTACCAAGAACCATCCCGGCTGGCATTTGCGCAAACGAACAGGAAAAGAAGAAACAAACGGACATTCCTCACGGTCACCCTCCTCGTATATTGTCAACTAAATTGAACAGAGATTCCTGCGAGCAAGTTTCCGCTAACGGGCCTTCTTTCGAAACTCGATCAATTCAATGGGTGCGCCGTTGTGTATGATCATGGCGGCACGAACACCCTTGGAAGGTGAGCCGGGTGGGCTCAGAATTTCCTTTCCCTCCAGCGCGGAATTGAGGTCGTCTACTTCAAAAGCGATGTGAGGAACTGTGCGCACAAGCTCGGAAATCGGGCAATCCGGGTCGAAGCGCATCCATTCGATGCCATACGGACTTGTATCGAACCCTGTAACGTGGATTTTGAGATGTTCGAGGTAACGCTCGCCGGACCTCGGAATATCGGTCGGAATCCCGAGGTGGTGATACCGCCAGCCATCCTTGGCGATGGCTGGCGGCGGTTCATGATCTTGTCGTTTTTTGATGCGTGATTTCTGCATCATGAAGATTGACCATTGGGTCGTTCAGTTTCCAACGGCAAGTCCGGTGCTGCAAGAGGGACGGGCTACATCAAAGGAATGCCTACCATGAGACTGAACACGCGATTGTAGGCTTTCGTTGTGCTGGTCTTGTCGATTGTCGCCAAGCCCAACGTGTATCTGATGTCGACAGTGATAATGGCAATGTTTGCACTGGCACCGACTACAAGCCCCCAATCGGTGCTCGTAATCTGGTCTTTGATGTCTGTTTCCGAAGACTGGCCCGAGGCTTCGGCCTTTGCCTTGGCGCTGAGGAGGATTCCCATGGCGGGTCCTGCATATAGACTCGGCTTGACGACGGGAACGGGCAATGAGAATTTCACAAGCACGGGGATTTCCAGGTAGTTGAGGCTTCCCGTGACTTTGACGTTGGTGCCAGAGATGTTCTCGTCTGCAATAAATCCCTTCTGGCTGTAAAGGACTTCCGGTTGAATGGTGAACAGGACGGGGAGACTGATCTCAAGATATCCTCCTGCTGCAAATCCTATGAGTGTCTTGGAATTTGGCGCGGCATCGGCACCGCCAACGTTTGCGAAATTGACTCCCCCTTTGATCCCGATCCCAACCTGGGCAGAGGATAATCCGGCACAAAGGATTACGAGAATCAGGACAGCGCTGAAGCGTTTCATGAGACCTCCTATAGTTGTGTGTGACGTGGGAAAGGACCGTCTGAAAAAGAACGGACGGCGTTTGCACTTTATATAGTGAATTTCCTACTCAAACGCTATGGTGTTTCATGATCTGTTAATTCTTCTCGCGCCGGTATTCTTCAAGCATGGTTCTCAAATTTGGGGATGAGTCTTTGCACGCAGCGGCGATCTTGTTGAGATAGTTTCCGTTGAAATTGACGTACTGGACAAGATACTGAAATCTTTTGCGTGCGTCGTCGTCGCACGGATTTTCCTGGAGCCGTGCGACTGTCGTCTGAAGCTGTGTCTGAACCGCGGAGCGTTCTACGCTAAGGTAACGTCTGAAATCGGTCGCAATCATCTTGAGCGTATCAGACTGTGGGAGGCCAGGGATCAGCGATCCGAGAGCCGCCTCGCTTGCCCTGTAGCCTGATTCATACATCGAGGCGTAGTGGCGATACGTTGTCGCGGGATCCCGCGGAAGCCTTGTTGAGATCTTTTCCTCGGGACAATTCACTTCAACCCACTCGCTCACGCCGCAGCCAACGAATACGCACATACCAAGCGTGCTGAACAACATAATCAATGGCAGAGTTGTCGACGAATTCAACCAAATCCTCCGCCACTCACGATGTCGCGTAAGAGATTTGCGCCGCGTACGGTTTTTCCCTATAAAAGCACTCAGTGCTTAGCCCTTCAAAATGTCCTCAATACTCCTCAATTCTTCAGGTGCAAGAGTAAGGTTCTTCAGCGTTCCGACCGCATTCTTGAGCTGCGCGGTGCTGCTTGCTCCAACAAGCGCTGACGTAACCTGCGGATGGCGCAGTACCCAAGCGAGCGCCATCTGGGCCATTGACTGACCCCGCTTTTTTGCGATGTCGTTCAAGCGTCGCACTTTCGCGAGCTTTTCTTCTGTAATCTGTGCAGGTCGAAGGAATCCGTGCGGTTTTCCAGCACGGGAATTCTTCGGAATGCCATTGAGATACCGATCGGTCAGCAATCCCTGATGGAGGGGGGAAAATACAATACACCCGATCTGTTCCTTCTTCAGCGTTTGCAACAATCCATCCTCGACCCATCGGTTGAACATATTGTAGCTTGGCTGATGAATGAGACAGGGTGTGCCGAGTTCGCGCAGAATTTTGGCGGCCTTGTCAGTCATTTCCGCCGGATAGTTCGAAATACCGGCATATAACGCTTTGCCGCTGCGAACGATCTGATCAAGCGCTCCCATCGTTTCTTCCAGCGGTGTATCCGGATCGGGTCGATGGCTGTAAAAAATGTCGACGTAGTCCAATCCCATTCGGCGCAAGCTCTGGTCGAGACTCGCAATCAAGTATTTGCGGGAGCCCCACTCGCCATAGGGACCAGGCCACATCAGGTAACCGGCTTTGGAAGAAATGATGAGCTCGTCCCGGTATGCGGCAAGGTCCCTTTTCAGGATTTTTCCAAAATTCTCCTCCGCCGAGCCAGGAGGAGGACCATAATTGTTGGCGAGGTCGAAATGGGTAATGCCGAGGTCGAAAGCGGAGTGGATAATCTTGCGTCCGTTCTCGAAGTCGTCGACGCCACCGAAGTTGTGCCAAAGACCGAGAGAAATCGTGGGAAGTTTCAGTCCGCTGTTGCCGCAGCGGTTGTAACGCATTGAATCGTAACGCGGGTTGGATGGTTTATAGATTGCCATAGTCGGTTTCCTACCTAATGGTTATCAGAGTATTCGGTGCATAGCTCAGATTGGCTTCACGGTGGTGAAAATGAGTTCGTCCCACTCAGGGTTCCTGGACTATCGCGATCTCAAATGGTTTGATGGTGATCGAAACATCGGTGATCAGCGGACCTCCGAAGCGAACGTACGATGTATCCTGCTTTGCGTCCAGATCCTTGCCGCTTACCACATCCTTCCAACCTTTCGTTGGCATTTTTTGAATGAATCGGAGTGTCATCGGTGCGACGTCGTCGCTCATGTTGTAGAGCACGTACTGATGATTGCCAAACAAGTACATCCCGACGCCACCCGGACCATTCAACTCAACACCCAAGTCTTCATCAAAGGCACGACGTATGAGAGCGAGAACTTGAGCCGGCAGGCGCAGCAGGTCATAGCTGTTGTCCGGCATGTTCAGAACATAAATATTTCCTTTAAGATACTCCACGTGGAACAGAACTCCGTAGTCATAATCATCACGCTCCACCGCGACATCGCGGGCATACGGCCAAGTGGTCGTTTCAATCTTCGGGAACGTGAACGGCTTGTCGGATTTGATAAGTTCCTGTCTGAACCACCCCAGCCTGAGCCGGAACTGGTCCGAGGCCACAGTTCCTTCGCTGCCCGGGACGAGCATCAACGCGTTTCTGAATTCCGTTCTTCGAAGTCTTCTCCAAAGCTCCCACGTCACAAAGACATCCTTGCCGTTCTTTAAACGGTCAAGCATTTCATCGGCAAGCAGGGTATCGCGTCCCAGGGATCCTTCGGAGATGGAGTGGAGGGTGAAGATTGCGTTTTTGCTTTCGGTGGGGAACTTCGCAACCGGCGTCAAAGGAATCCCGGCCATGCCGAGGTATGCGAAGATATTGTATTCACCTGTCGAGCCGTAGGGAAGATGGATGGGAACGCCGCGCGGTTCGCCCTTCAGCAATCCTGCCACATTGTCAAACTCCGGCAACATGCTCACGAAGTGGGCATACACGTCGCTGGATGGATTTGTGGGATAGAGCTGACCGGCACACCAGAGAATGATTTCCGGCGTCTGAGCAAGTACGGCCTGCCATACCTGGGCAACATAGTCATTGGAATCGCCCTTCATGTCGTAATTATCCAGCCACGAGCCGACCCATTTCTTCGTATCGACGCTCGACCACCATTTCTGGAAAATGTAGCCGCTGTAGATGGGAATGTGCTGGTCGTGGACCATACGATTACGCGTTTCGATACCGACAGCCATCTGGTCAAACAATCGCGTCTCGTGATACACATCGTACCCGTTGTCCCGGTGCCCCTCGTACCAATTTGGATACTTGATCGTGACCTTGACGTTGGGATTCACTTCTTTTGCGGGACCGATGATGTACTTCTTCGACTGCTCGATGAGGAGTTTCGTCCGGTAATCGGCCCAAGTTTGGTTACCGCGGTCCTCGACGCTTTTTGGGTCTGTGGCCGTGGTGAAGAGCCAATC